>CAXHFO010000035.1:0-11885 GCA_964015895.1 uncultured Candidatus Poseidoniales archaeon | reverse complement strand
GATTTATTTGGGGCCAAAAAAATCGGTGAGGGGGAACTTGTATTCACTACTGGGATGATGGGATATCAAGAATCTCTGACAGACCCATCTTTTGCTGGGCAAGTTTTGACTTTCACCTATCCGTTAATTGGCAATTATGGTGTTCATATAAATCGCTCCGAATCCTCCTCTGTGTGGCCTAGAGGTGTTGTAGTAAGGCACGCAATGAAACAACCAGATCATAGAGATTCTGTCGCAACCGTCAATGATTTTCTGCGATTGCATAATATTCCTGGTATAGAAAATGTCGATACTAGGGCGATTACCAAGAATGTTCGGGAACTTGGCACGGTTTTGTGCGTATTTGGCCCACTTGACAAGGAAGAAATTCTCAAGGCTCGTTTGTCGGAGTTAACCTCGCCTGAATTAGATGATTTAGTAGATCTAGTTTCCATCGATCAAGCGATTATTTTGAACGAAGGTTCCACCGATGATTTTGGCCGTAAAAAACCTCGTCTAGCAGCATTGGATTGCGGAATAAAGTACAATATTTTACGTAGTCTTTGCCAATATTTTGAGGTAATTTGGTGTCCTCCTGATGTAAAGTTCTCAACTTTGGTTAATGATTACCAAATTGATGCTCTATTCTGTTCTAATGGGCCTGGAGACCCTGCTCATCCTGGAAAAGCTTCGATGGCTAAAGAGACTCTTGCCATGGCCGTTCATTCAGGATATCCAGTCATGGGCATTTGCCTGGGCCATCAATTGATGGGTCTAGCATCTGGTCTAAAGACTTACAAAATGCGATATGGTCATCGTGGTGCTAATCAACCAGTTGTTGATTTAGTAAGTGGTAAAGTACTAATTACCAGCCAAAACCATGGATTTGCCGTTGCTGACCCTGAGTCTGGAATGCTTGCAGCTCACCCTTCTGGGGCAACCTCTTCAGAGGTTGAAAATCTTCATGGACAGGAAGTAAAAGTTCGTTATATTAATGCTAACGACAAAACAGTTGAAGGTCTTGATGTAATAGACAAGCCTTGTTTTACTGTTCAATTTCACCCTGAGGCATGTCCCGGGCCCCATGATGCAGAGGGTCTGTTTACCCGTTTCAAGGAAATTGTCGATAAACATCTGGGGGTTATTTAATTGCCAAGACGAGATGATTTGAAGACTATCATGGTACTTGGGAGCGGGCCAATCAAGATTGGCCAAGCTGCTGAGTTCGACTTCTCAGGAAGTCAAGCAGTGCGAGCTTTACGTGAGGATGGTTATGAGGTAATTTTGGTAAATTCAAATCCAGCCACTATTCAAAATGACCCTGAGATGGCTGACAAGGTCTACATTGAGCCTTTATTATCCTCTTCGATAAAGCGAATTTTAGAGATTGAGAAACCATGTGCCTTGTTGGCCGGTATGGGTGGACAAACCGCCCTAAATATCGCTAGTGAATTAGCTCACTCCGGGGTTCTTGACGAATTAGATGTTGAATTAATCGGTTCTGATTTAGACGCCATCGATAAAGCCGAAGATCGAGATTTATTCAACAAGGTTTGTGATTCGATTAATTTACCAATCAGTGAAGCGATTGCTTGTAAATCAATGGATGAGGTGATTTCTGCCTCAGAACAGATTGGTACATGGCCGTTGTTAATCAGGCCAGCCTTTACTTTAGGTGGTTTGGGTGGAGGCACTGCATGGAACGTTGGTGAATTAGTTGAAATAGCTACTCTTGGACTAAGAAACTCAAGAATTAATCAAGTTTTGATTGAAGAATCTATACTTGGATGGCAGGAACTTGAATATGAAGTTATGAGGGACGAGGCAGATAATGCAATTATTGTTTGCACAATGGAGAATATTGACCCAATGGGGGTGCACACTGGTGAATCTACAGTTGTTGCTCCATTACAATCATTCTCAGACCAAGACCATCAAATATTGCGAGACCAAGCATTGAGACTTATTCGCGCACTAAATATCAAAGGAGGCTGTAATGTTCAATTTGCCTTTAATCAATTCACAGGTGAAATAAGAGTGATTGAAGTAAATCCTCGTGTATCCCGTTCTTCAGCACTTGCTAGCAAAGCAACAGGCTACCCAATTGCCCGTATTGCTGCTAAGATTGCTGTGGGCTATACTCTTGATGAGTTGCCTAATCCAATCACCGGTGATGGTACTACAGCAGCATTTGAACCAACTTTGGATTACTGTGTAGTAAAAATACCTAGGTGGCCATTTGACAAGTTTAGAACAGCTGATAGAACACTTGGCACCTCAATGAAGTCTACTGGAGAGGTAATGGCTATCGGTCGAAATTTCGAGGAAGCTTTCCTCAAAGCATGGGCTTCATTAGAGCAAGGCTGCCCTCACCCCCGCCCATTAACAAAAGCTGATGAGTCAGAGGGTGATGGTATGGCGGAAAGAGCAAACGAACCTCTTCCAGATGCGACCTTGGTAGATTGGTGTAAAATTGCTACAGATCGAAGGATGGGGGCGTTAATTGAAGCATTCAGAAGAGGGTGGACTGTAGAGCAGGTTCACGAGATAACCAGAATCACTAGATGGTTTTTGTATCGTTTCGAAAAAATTGCTCAGATAGAAAAAGAAATGGTAAATTTATCTTGTAATCCAACCGAAATCAATGTAGAATTACTGCGTGAATGGAAATCCAACGGTTTTGCAGATTCACACATTGCAGATGCATTAAATTCATTCCCGCCAGAAGGATATAAATCGTTACCAAGAGGCAGAGATGAAGATTCAGTAATGCGTAGAAGGCATTCACTCTCACTGCACCCCAATTATCGCATGGTTGATTCATGTGCCGCTGAATTTGCTGCTAAAACGCCATATTATTACTCAACTTATGAGCCATACTCAAAACCGGGGATTGACCATGTGCCAAACTTGGCTAAGATGGAGAAAGAGAGGTATGTGGCAATTGGTAGTGGTCCAATAAGAATTGGTCAAGGAATTGAATTTGACTACGGTTGTGTTCATGCTGTGATGGCTATTAGAGAGGCTGGAAAAGACGCGATTTTAATCAACAATAATCCGGAAACCGTCTCGACAGATTTTGATACATCCGATCGTCTTTACTTTGAACCACTCACTCTTGAATATGTCACTGAGGTTTTGCTAAGAGAACAAGCCCACGCTATTTTGTTACAATTTGGCGGGCAGACCGCGATTAACTTGTCGCAGCCGCTTGAGAAACGCCTTCCTGAACTTACAAAGTCAGGATTAAACTTGCAAATTGCTGGCACTTCATGTGATGCGATAGATGAGGCAAGCGACAGAGAAAGATTCGAGAAATTTGCCAAACGAGCAGGTCTTACTATGCCCAGAGGGACAACTGGTTTGACATCCGAAGATGTAAGAAATGCTGTCGAGAAAATAGGTTACCCTGTTTTGATAAGACCTTCATATGTTTTGGGTGGAAGAGGTATGGAGATTCTTTCAAATGATGAACAGTTAGATGCTTATCTAGCAGAGGCGTATCTTGCGCCAGATAAACCACTACTTGTGGATGAGTATCTTGGACATGCGACAGAAATTGATGTTGATGCCGCCTCTGATGGAAAGGAGGTATTGATTGGGGCAATCATGGAACATCTTGAGGAAGCAGGTATTCATTCAGGCGATTCTACATGTTTTATTCCTACACAAAATATTTCAGAAGAGATGTTGGAATTGATAAGAGAGCAAACCATTAAAATTGGTTTAGGGCTCAAAATCATTGGTTGTTTTAATATTCAATTCGCTATTCAAGGGGACGTTCTATATGTTTTAGAAGTAAATCCTAGATCATCAAGAACCGTTCCATTTGTGGCTAAATCATCAGGTTTGCCATTGGCTCGTATTGCGGCAAAAATAACCATTGGAATTCCATTATCAAAACAAACAATACCAGTTAGGACATCTGGAAATGTTTGTGTTAAAGCACCAGTATTCCCATTTATCAAATTACGAGGGCTTGACCCTGCACCCGGGCCTGAAATGAAATCTACAGGCGAAGTATTTGGTTCACATGCTGATGCAGATGTGGCTTATCTAAAGGCACGTCTAGCAACAGAAGTTCCCGTGGCACAGGGTGGTGGGGTTTATCTTACAGTCCGAGATGATGATAAACAAAATCTTGTTCCAATCGCTAAAGATTTAATCGGGCTTGGCTTTGCCATCTATGCAACTCCCGGCACTGCTGACATACTTAGGGAACATGATGTTCCGGTAGAGGTGGTCTATCGAATAAGGGAGAGAATGCATCCGGATGCTTTAGATTTAATGCGTCAGGGCAAAATTTCCTTTATCGTAAATGTGCCAACAATATCTGGAGGTGCAGTAAGAGATGGTAATATGATGAGAAGACTTGCTGTGGAATTGAATATTCCATTTGTTACAACAATTAGAGGCGCAGTAATGGAAGTCGCAGCTATTGCAGCAATGATGAAAGGTGAAATGGAACCAGTTAGGTTACAGGTCAATTATTAGTATCAACATTCATCAAAGGCTTCGATGATGTATCTAGTAAATGGGCTAGTCCAAGCTAGTTCACTGATTCCTTCTTCACCTTCTGAACTGTAGACGCGTACCACATCTCTAACTCTAACATTGCCTTCAGAAGATCTAGCAAGAATAGTTGCAGGTTTCAGAACCTTTCCAGTACCGTGTGGATCATAGACTGTATCTAAAGCATCTTTGAGGAACCAATCAACTTTACCTCCTTCTTTGCCGTCATACTTCTTTTTGACCTTTTTCGCACCAAACATACCGCCGCCGGTCTTCGGTTTTGGTTTGGCCTTAGTTTCCTTCTTTTTTGGCTTTTTAGCAGTTGATTTTTTTGCGGCTGGTTGTTCATCTTTTTTAGCGACTGAGGATACTTCTTTTCCAGCAAACTCTTCTTCTAGTTCTGTGCGAATTTCCTTTTCCAATTCTTTGCGAATACTTTTTTCAAGTTTATCTCGTAACTTATTTTCTACTTCTGCCGGGTCAGATTTTTCAATCTTAGCCCAAGCATCGTCTCGTTCATCTTGCAATGCTTGCATGACATTGATGTAATGAGATGCCACTTGAATAAGTGCAGTTTCCATTGAAGCCTCAAGTTGCATTGAAACTACTTCACTAGCAGAATCTCGCCACTTTCTCCATTGAAGCATTGTATTAGCTTGTATGTCTGAACCACATTTTGGACAGAAACTACGCTTGGGTGGCTTTAGTACAGGAATAGCTCTCATAGCATCAGGATCAATACCTTCATGCTCTCCACTGGCAACATCGTGAATATGTGTGGATGCTTCCATTCCAGTATCCATGGCTGTTCTAAACATGCCTTCATTTAGGTCTAATTTACCATCCCGAATCAAGTCCCAAGCACTTGTTCCTCTAACTACCGCTCTTACCGCCGCATTAGCGGCTGGTGAATTACCCCAATCCATAGTAACACTTGGGCTTGGAGATTCTAACTCGACATTTCCGAAAGCGTCGGACAAGTCTACTTCTTCTCCTTCTGCAGGGGCAGCAATTCCTAATTTTATTGGATTTGCACCTTCTTCGATTTTCGCTATCATGTCAAATTTTTCAGCCATTGAGAGGTCTTCTCTCATTCGAATTACAGCCTTAAGTTGATTTAAATCGTGTCCTGTGGCTGTGATTGGACCTTGAGCATGCATATCATGGCCACATGATAGGCAAAATTTAGCAGCAGGTTCGACATCTGCTTCGCAGATAGGACAGTAAACCCCGGCCATGGCTGGGGATGAATCCCCCTGACATTTGAATGGTACGGAATGAAATAGCCAATATTAGTCTATTGTGAGGTTACTGAAATGAGTCGATACAACGCCTTAGTTGGTTGATTATGCTGATTTTGGGAAGTTCAGTCAATATTGGTGCTAAACGTGGGCCTTTTTTACTACCCATCAAACAAATATATGATACATTATATGCCAATCTGGGTGATTTATCTATAGATTTAGCAGATTCAACAATAGAGTTGCTGATACTTTCATTTGTCCATTCACAATTCTCAAGTAATTCAATCAGTCTTTTCAATACTTGAATTTCGTCGCTAGATAGTTCACTTAGCAAATTGTTAGGAATATGTTCGATCATCACTATCTTCATTTCATCTGGAAAATGTTCAGAACTAATCCACGTGCGCATTTTTTGTAATCTGTCTCTTAGTAGGTCAGAAGGTTGGTCAGTTTTAGTTAACCCTAGACTATCCCAAACCAAATGGTCTTCAGATTTCGTTTGTGCAAGCAGTGCTAAGTGTCTAAATGAAACTGACGAATTATTTGTTCTATCCGCCTGATCAATTGTTGAGAGTTTTATCGCTCCTTGAGCGTCTTCAATCTGCACACGTCTTCTACGGGATAAAGTTTCATCAGCGAGTTCACTAACAAAATCTCTTGACGAATTTCTTTCGTAATCATCAGCCAAGTTGACCAAACTCATACCTGCGTCAAATTCTATTGCTTTGTTGGGCTTAGATTGAGCAATCAAATAACGTAAAATTTCGGGAGGTACTAACTGAAGCGCTTCCATTGGGCCGATGGTATTTCCTGACGATGATGACATGGCACCTTTTCCCTTCAAGCTAATCCATTCGTAAACCAATGGCTGAGGTGCATCATATCCGAATAACTGTGAGATTTCTTTTCCAGTATCATATGATCCACCAGAAGCTCCATGATCCTTGCCAAAAGCCTCACATGTTACTCCAATCCAAGACCACTTAGCTGGCCAATCTATTCGCCAAGGGAGTTTTCCTTCTCCTTTCGCTAAATCAGATGATCCATTATTACCATCTTTATCTGTATAATGTACTAACGGGAATTCGTACCCAGTAACCACTACGCCCTCTAGAGAACCGTTGGAATCTAATGGGCTCCAAGGGAACCAATTAGTTGGTAACTCTCTACCAGAAACTCGTTCAATAATTTCTTTAATTTCATCCGAATTGTCACAAGCAATCTTAGCACATTCGGTAAATTTTCCAGATTTATATGATGCTAGATTTTTGACAATTCTTGGTTTTACTCCAATAGTGGCAAGAGCTTCTAAGAACGGATTCAAAAAGTGATCAGCATAGTTCCAGCCATCATCGTCATAGCTCTGGTAATCGGGTTTTCCATCTGCTTTTGGTGCAGGTATATCACCGATTTGATGACCGATAAATTTGGCATACTCATCATCTAGAAATGGATATACTCTACGGAGTGGGTCTGCATCATCAACGATGAAAATAAACTCAACATCAAGACCCGATTCACTTGCGGCACGGGCAATCATATCTCCAGTCAGAATTTCTCGAAGATGGCCGATGTGAAATTCACCACTAGGGGTAATTCCAGTTGATACAATATGTTTAGTTCCTCGTCTAGATAAATTTAGGGCAACAACATCAGCCCAGTGCATCAAATCACCTCAAACAGAAACTGCTCGTATGACGCCCCTTAGAGGTACATCTTCGATTTCATTTCTCATTGTCTTATTTACCAGTACTGTAACTAATCCTACTTCTCCACCTGCAGCTTTGATTGCTTTGATAGTTTTCACCATTGTTTTACCAGTGGATAAAACATCGTCAATAATTACTACTTTCTTTCCAGAAACTTGTCCATACTTGTTTGATAAAGAACCAGAACCATCTCCAATGTCAGTAGTTCTAAATACCGTGAATTCACAATCTAGGATTCTAGCAACTTCATGGGCAAATGAGATTCCATTGATTGAAATTCCTACTATTGTATCAATGTTATCAAATCCTAATTCTTCATCAGCAACATCTGCCATTATAGTTCCAACTGCGGATATCCTCGTTGGTCTAACACCAATTGTTCTCCAACCAATCCTTACATCACTAGGCCTTTCTTCGCCTTTGCTACCTGCTAATAGCCATGATATGGTATCTTGAGAGAGGGATAATTCGTCAGCAATTTGTTGACTGTTCAAACCTTCTTTCCGCAGATTCATTGCAGTCATGCGTAATTCTTCGATACTAACTACCATTTCTATCAATACCATCCATTAGTCAACCATTCATCAAACCTTTCATCAAAACCACCAATGTTTAGTCGATTGGCATACCAAGCATTGAAGAACGAAACCTCCGACCAATATACATGGCAGACTTCGATTATGAGTCATTGTTAGATCGAGCCAGGGACAAAATCCCTGATAATATTTCTGGCAAATCAAGATGGCGATTACCGGAGCCACAGATTCTAATTGAGGGTTCTAATACAATTCTAAGAAATTTCAATGAAGTCGTATCTATGATGGACCGTGATGAAAATCACGTTTATCAGTATATCTTAAACGACCTTGGTACCTCTGGTTCTAGAGATGGTCCAAGGGCTCGATTCAAAGGAAGAATACCGCCAAAAAGGATTAAAAAAACTATAGTTAATTACGTCAATACATACATCATGTGTAGCCAATGTTCTTCACCAGATACTATGTTTATCAAAGAAGATAGAACTACAGTGTTGAAATGCCAAGCATGTGGTGCTACTAGGCCAATTAAACTTTGATCAATCTAAGTAAACTGAAATTTCACCAACCGAAGGTTTGCTAACTTTAGGCACCGCTGATGGATATCCTGATTTGACGAAACCAATAATTTCCCAGTTATTAGAGTCAATACTTAATGCAGAGTATGTTTCTTGATGTCTAGTAATTGCCCCAGTAGTCCACTGACTGCCAATTCCATTATCCCAAAATGACAATACTAGGTTTTGCAATGCACAAACTGAAGCCGCATAATCCTCTTTTTCTCTAAATTTATCATCAGGAGTTTTTTTACTTGCTACTGCAATTATTACAGGTGGTAAAACTATTTTGTTTACTGCTCTTTGTACATCTCTTGCCAAATCTTTAGAATTATTTTTTTGGGATTTCTCCTGAGCTAGCCTGGTAATAGTCGGAATTAATTCTTGTCTTATCTGTTCTCCCATTATGAAAAATTTCCATGGATGCGTATGCTTGTGACAAGGTGCATTTGAGGCTGCTAGAAGTGCTTGGTCAATCTTATCTTGTTCAACTTCTTGTTCAGTAAATTTGTATACAGTTCTTCGGCTGTTTAAGACATCTTGAACTTTAGACATCCCTCGACACCTATGATATATCATCAATTTTAGCTGCTAAGAAAAAGTCAGATTCTGTTAAACCATCGATTTTATGAGTCCATATCATAATTTTGACTCTACCCCAAGATAATTCAAAATCTGCGTGGTGGCCTTCATCTTCGCAAATCTGACCTGCTTGGTTGACAAAATCAAGCGCATTTTGGAAATCTGAAAATTTGAATTCTCGTTCAATATGATGGTCAGCAATAACTGTCCAGTCATCATTGAGTTGTTGTATTAAAGGCGTTATCTCTTCGCTTTTTAGTGGTGGAATACCCCCTTCACAAGGTATACAGCGTTTATCTTTCAGTGACATTAAATCAGCCCCACAAATGGGAATCATCTTGTCTACCTTTGACTTCTTTCTCGACCTTTTCATGAAGTGATGACCTTCTCTTCATATCCGCTCTTTCAAAGGCTAACAATTCCTTGTCATCAATGTAAGCAGGTCTTGTATGAGCAACTAGTTTGATTTTTACAATAACATCTCTGGCTAGATAAACGGTTTCACCAGCATCAGTAAGAATCTCAATACTAGTTTTTCCAGAGGATAGTAGACGACCTTTGACAATGATATCATCACCTTCTTTGAATGCTCTAGCATCTAGTAAAACTTCTACCAAATCGTCCTTCCGTAGTCCATGCCTGCGTTCTAGTAATTCCCCATTATGGACACTTTCATAGTCATCTATACTTGGTGAACCCATCTTTTCCCATATTGGGACAGCCCATTTTGGTAAACCTGCATCACTCTTCTTCTTCGCCATGGCCTAACCTAACGGCAAGCGTACTTTAACCTCGCTCTTCAAATCAATTGCGTTTCCTATTGTCAAGGGTATGTATTATTCAACTATTGAGTGCCAGCATTAAACTGGGGATAGAATGAAAGTTTCATGGCGAGCCTTGCCGACAGTTCTTACAAAAGAAGAATTGTTAGACAAAGCCTTCGCAAGGGCCCGAAAGGCTGCAGATAGAGTCGATGATAGCGATCGGGTATTTAGAGTAAGAAAACAACTTAACAGAATGATTCAAACCGCTTCTGATATTCTAGCAACCTATCTAATTGATACTGTTAATCTGTGGCCTTCCTTAGACCAGTCTCCTCAATTTGATGTGTCGATGATTGATGCATGTGTTGGTTGTGATGATTATCGACATCATCTCTCAATGTTACAATGGGCAGCCAAGCAGATTTCTAATATCTCTACTCAAAACACCAAAAAAATAATTCGAACTGCAAAAATTGAGTTGATGCATGAGGCTAGAAGAGAAGCCTATGGCAGGATTTCATCTTTGGTTGGCAGAATTGGCCCATCACTAAAGTGGCTTAGTGAATCAAGAGAGGTTTTGAAGCGGCTTCCTAGCATTGACCAACTCTCACCATGTATTGTCGTTTGTGGTGCTCCTAACGTCGGGAAATCTGCTTTTATTTCTGCTCTATCATCAGGTAACATGGAAGTAAATCATTATCCATTTACCACCAAAAGAATCCATCTTGGTCACTTTACCTTTCGAAGATTACAGTACCAACTTGTCGACACTCCTGGTCTCTTAGATCGGCCAATGGAAAAGCGCAATGATATTGAAATGCAAGCAATTTCCGCCTTAGAAAACCTGGGTTCTTTAGTTTTGTTTTTGATTGATGAGAGTGAACAATGTGGAATGACTATTGAAGAACAGAATAATTTGCTAGAAGAAATCTTAGAACTATTAGCTGAAACGACCGTTATGGTTGTTTCAACTAAAGCAGATTTGCACAAGCAGAAGCCTGAAAATTGGGATATTGTTGTGGAAGCAGAAAAAGAATATCTAGACGAAGGCGAAGAACACTACACAGAATTACCATTATTACTCGATTCAACCGGGTATGTTACCATTTCTGCTCTAGAGAATGTGGGGCTTGAGGCATTGAAAATGGAGATTATTAGAATTGTGAAAGATAATACTCCAGTCGACCCCATGTCGTTACCAGATGGATGGTATCGTTCATACTGATTACATCTGCTCTAGTGGTTGGATGCCCAAACCAATCATGCCAGATTCCAAAATGTTTGAAGCGATTTCCGAGATTGCTAGGTAGAGTGTGTTTACTTCCCCATCTTCAACGACTTTACAATCTCGGTAAAAACCATTGTAAGCATTGGCTAAGTTTAGCATTTGATTAGCAAATAAATTTGGTCGGTTTTGCTCAACAGACCTTTTCAGGATATCATTGTGAAGCGTTATTGAGCGCAATAAATTGTATAGCCCATTTGGACATTTATCTAGTGAGTCTAGCGATATTTCAGTTTGATTTATATCTTCAATTTTAATACCGATCTCTGCACACTTTTTAGCGATAGATTTGGTTCTTGTATGACTGTACATAATGAAAGGTGCAGAATCGGAATCAAATGATAATGCTTCTTCCCAATGGAATGTGAATCCCTTGTCTGGACTAACCTTGATAATATTAAATCGGACTGCTGAGGTACCTACCGCTTCAGCAATTTTAGCAATCATTTCCTCACTATAATCGACCCGAATTTCTCTCACTACATTGGCAGCATACGCTTTTGCTTCCTCAAGCAGGTCATCCATGAATACAACATTACCCTTTCTTGTGGACATCTTACCTTCTGGTAACTTAATGAAGGAGTAGAATAATACCTCAGGATTATTTTGTCCCAGCTCTTTTAGTGTCATTGAAACTTGTTTAGATTGTAATTTATGGTCTTCACCTAAAACCTGTCTCTTATACACATCTCCGAGCCCACGAGACCGCTGATAATC
>CAXHFO010000034.1:0-11923 GCA_964015895.1 uncultured Candidatus Poseidoniales archaeon | reverse complement strand
GTAAGACTACCTAAGTTTGTTTTGATGACCTTCGACTAGGCCCGACAAAGCCATTCATATATTCCATCCCGAATTACATAGAGGAAATTATGATTAGTCCAAATCAAGGAATTGCATCGCCGCTTGGACCTGTAGAGTTGAAAGTATATTCTGATAATCAGTTTGTCGAGAAAATTGATTTAAATATAGGTTCTACAGTCAAATTAACTACTACTGAACTGCAATCATACAAAATTGAGTCGAGCCATGAGTTGAATGTTCTGGCAAGTTTTGGTAGTGGCGGGGGTACCATGTTTATGCCTGATAATCCTAGCCAAAGTGATTTTACCGGTAGGTCTTGGAGCATACCAATGGATCAAGGTTCCAACACGTTACACATCATGAGTAAAACCTCTAATAAAGTTGAATTAATGATTGATTCGCAATTAACTTCGCACTTGGTTACCAGTGGCCAGGACCAAAGAATGGGGGTGTCATGGACTCATACAATGAACTTAGATTCCCCTCAATTAATATCCGTATCCACAAGTGCACCATCACGACTTATTATGCTATCAACCAATGATAATTTGACTGGTAGTTTAACACTTCAATCTACCTCTGGCGCATTTATTGGCTCTGAATTCAACACACCTGAATTACCAGGAAGTTTAGAACTATTCAATCCAAATGATGAACTTGCTACTGTTACTTGGAAAGGAGGCGGAATCTCAATACTATCTGATTCAACCGTAGTCATACCATGGCCGCCTCAAGGTATAAGCGGTACTCCGATCATTGACTCCGACAAAGAAATAGCAGCATATTGGCATAATAATAATTCGAGTAGCCAAAGTAATGGAATAAATATAATCCCGGCAAAAGATACTGGGTTTTCTTCGGGTAAATCTCATAGATATACCACCTTTTCTAGTAGCGGACTAGAATCTATTCACACTCAATTAGCGGGTTATGAGTCGAGGCTTAATTATTCAAGTAGTAACTCAGTCAGCCACAATCTTACATTTACAGACCCATTTAATAATTTTCCAACTAGTGAAGGAAGTCATAACATCACCGTAGAAGAAGGTCACCCCATTAGAGTACACAGGAGCACTGGGGACTCAGGATTAGTTCAATTAATGCATGATGGACAACAACGGTGTATCGGAATTAACACTACTGCAAGCGGATGGATTACTACTGAATTACCATGGAACTCTGTTTCTGGTCGAAGTGAAAGCCAAATTATGGAAGCATGGAGTGATGGAACCCATCCTTCAAGTTACTCTGTTAACCTAATTGGCAATAATGGAAATACAGACCACCAGATAATTGCATCATCATGGATTTTTCACATATCTAGACTTACTTACTCCTTCGCATCTTCGATAACTGGACTTGAAGTAGCGTATTCAAACGGTGCAGTAGTAACAAATCATCCTGAATTTTTACCTACTGTGCTGAAACAGCCAAATGATAGATCTGGCCCAGGACCTAGATTTGCCGCAACAATTCCTGCCCTAAATCCCACTGCAGATAGCGCTTCAGGTGCAGGAATAATGAATTTGGATATTGAATTAGCTTACAGGGAATCGTTAGCATCATCCACCGCATATGAAGTAAGACGTGGTTGGTACAGCCCATATGGCGAAGAAATCGCTAATTCGGCAGCCAGCGGCCTTGATTCAAGTATTGATTGGACTATTTACCCAGGCAGATTAGACCTGCTTGGTGATTATGTGGGATGGGTCCCAGACCCAAGTATAGGAACCTCTGAAGCGGTATGGCATACCAATGGAGAGCCGATTCAATTCAGTTTGCAACTATCTTCCCTCGATGTGACCATGACGGAGGTAGTTGGATGAGAACTAAACGCTCTAAAATTAATGACATAAATGGTGCTGCTACTGAACTAGGGTACATCTTTACATTCCTACTTGGAGTTATGTTGCTATCTGTTTTTAGCATTTGGACATGGGATATTGAAACTGCAACCAGAGACAGATGGAATGAAAAAGCTGTTGAAATGAATCTAGACGACATTGCAGATGCCGTTGAACGTGCTGATGAGGCTAGTCGATTAGGCGACATCGAATACTCAGAATCTGTATGGTGGAGGGCAACTGAGGCTGATGAAAATCTGTTCACCTTACAGCTTGCTGATAATTACTTAATTTTAGTTGATGAAGGTGGTTCGCTAGATACACAAGTCTACCTTTCAGGAACTGGTACTGGTGGTCATACGGGAACAGTTAGTTTATCTGGGGCGCAAATGGTTTGGGTAATACACAAAGATGGAATAACGAGTATCGATGTAGATAGACCTCAATAATCATCTTCCCATAACTGCGTTGTGAACCTTGTTTTGTACTTCTCTCATTCTAGATTTTGCCCCAAGTTCACGAAATACCGCTAGAGCTCTTTGCAGATATTCCATTCTACGGGATTTTTCTGGAGCTACACTACCTAATCGAATCAATAATTCTCCAATTTGCATCCTAAGGTCATTAGCCTCTGCAATCACTAATGCTTCTCTGAAATGTTCCATTGCCTCATCATTTTTACCGGAGTCTTGTAATACCTCACCTAGTAAAATAGTTATGTCTACCATTGCTAATATATCTCCTTCTTCATTCATAGCCTCTAATGCTTGAGAATAATGATGAGAGGCAACATTTAGATCGCCAACTTTAGCATAATAACGACCTAAAACAGCTTGCGCTCTAGCATGTAGTTGTTTATCATTGGATTTTTCTGTTTTATCAAATGCGGTTAAAGCATGGTCTCTTGAACGGTCTATTTCCCCCAAATCCATTAAGGAACGAGCGAGAATTAGTTGCGAACTTATCAGTTCCGGATCATCATTTTCACCTAGTATTCTTTCAACTTCACTGTAGGATTCTATCGCTTTAGAATTATCATTTTTCCTTCTTAGCAAATAGCCCATATTATTGTAACTTCTTGCCGCCCCTACAGCATCTTTTTGTTTGATGAATATTTCAAGAGCTTCTTTGTGCATAGTAAGAGATTCATCTAAACTTCCTTGTTTTAAAGATATATCAGCAAGTGCAGACAGTGCTTCTGCTTGGATTGAATGATTTTTACCCTTGAGTGCTTGCTCTTGGGCAGACCCAAAGGCTACCTTTGCTTCCTCAAAACGGCCTAGAAGAGATAATATCTCTCCTTTGAATTGTAAAATGTTTGCTAACATATCTTGAGGAATATCATCTAATGTGATTGAGTCAATTAATCCAAGTAATTCCATATGTCCTTGAGAAATTAATGTTCGGCCATCCTCTACAATCAAACTTGCGGCCTCAGCCATATTATCTGAACTTAGTAAGTGAAAAATTAGTTCAATTGTGTAACCTGGTGTTTGACTAGATTTCTTGTACCAATTACTACATTTTGCGTGTAAATCGAATTTTGTTTGATCATCTATACTCCTCAGCAAAAATTCTCTTATCAAATCGTGAACATCATAAATTTCTGAATCAACCTGTCTTGCTAGTCCTTGTTCAACAAGTGAATCTAGAGTGTCAATATCTAGATTTTGCTCCGCTAAGGCATCAATAGAAACTGGTTCCCTAAAGATAGATAAAACTGATAAGACCCTTTTCTGCTCTGCACTAAGTTTGGAAAATATCTCGACTGTAACATAATTTTCTAATGTCTCATGAAATGCTGTGGCAGAAGCACCCCGATTGATTAATTCTAGCACTAACGGGTGTCCTCTTGAGATACCATGAATGTACAGCCATTGTTCATCTTGCAAATCTGTGAAACTGCTCAACAACTTTCTACCAGAAAGTGAATCTAATCCATCTAAAGGCAATACAAGACTGGCAATTCTACCCTCAGCATCCTTTGAAGGAACGACTGGTTTGAAAGAACGCGAAAACAATACTAAACCAATTTTTTCCTCGCTACCAAGTAATCCGAGGGCCATTGCTTGGAAGGTTTGATGAAGAGTAGAATCAGATACTTTGTGAAAATCATCTACAACAATTAGAGTTGGGGTACCTTCTAGCGCATTTATCAACAGATTTGCGGCTTCAGCAGGTTTGGGAACTGGAGTTGTCGCAATATAGTCTGCAAATGTCGAATCTCCAATGTTAGCTAGCCATTCGCCAACAGATTCAAAGAAAGAACGTGAACCTTCCCAATCTTGGCATCTGTGATAAAGCAGATTTCTTCTGTGCATAAATCGCTCAATCAATTTACTTGCCATTGTAGTCTTCCCAATACCTGCAATACCCGGCACAAGTAATGTCGTCGCCCTTGCTTCGAGCAAATTAAACATATTATCAAGTTCGTTTTCACGACCATAAAAATGCCTAAGACGTGGCAAGTCACCTAGTGATGTTACCAATTGTTTCTCAACATGCTTTGATAAATCACGTTCAATCAAATCTGCAGATAGAGTTCTAGAATCTATTACACAATTGTCATCCATATATCGAATTATATCGACTGACCTCATACTAAACGGCAAAATGGTATTTATTTCTCCTAAAGTAGTAGATTGAATTTTGCCATCTGCTAAGATACAGCGCAAAGCGAATGAACGTAAATCATTCCAAGTATCTTCGGCTAATGTTTTACCTGATTCGGTCAAAAAATATGCCTTTCGCTTTCTTGAAACACCCTTTACATGAGCTTGTCTTTCAATTAGTAATCCTTGATCTTTCAGACCAGCAATCGCCCGTGGCACATTAGAACGCGCAATTGCCACAGCATTAGCAATACCCATTTGTGATAATGAAAAAGGCACTTCTACACTGTTTTTGTAGTCCGAGTAATCTAGTAAATGAAGTAATATCCGCTCTTGAACACCGGGTTTTGTGCTTGGCATAACTCAATCACCCAACTACTGGTTGTTGTTAACATAATCTGGATCTGGGACCCATTGATTTTGCTCCGCATCCCATAACCATCCAGGATGTTGAGATGTTTGCTGAGCAACTACCACTTGTTGTTGCGCTGGTTGAGCAGGATTCTGTTGTGGAATACTAGATTGCTGTGATTCAATTACCGGGACAGTTTTTGATTTAGCCCATGCGTATGGATCTTCTGATACTTGATTCAAATCACTTGACTCTTCTTCTTCGTCATATTCTTCAAAGGTAAAGAAGAACATACCAACTGCTACTAGAGCAATTATTATTATGATTCCAATGATGCCGTATAACAGTAAATTGCTACTATCTTCTGCAGACTTGGTAGATAAAGAAAATTGTGCATCATTGCCGGTATCATCAGCAAATATTTGACCATCCATTTCGAAGACTATCTCTCGATTATCTTTTGAACCAAGCTGACTGGCACTAATTTGCATACTCCAAGTTCCGTCACCTGAAACTCTGGTAGAATTTATCATTTGACCTGAATTTGAATCAAATCTGGCTTTTACCAAACTATCTGGTAAACCTTGCCCAGTAAAAATGGCCGGATTAGAATCTGAAACCACACCACTATTTTCTCGTACTACCTCGAATGAAACTTGTTTAACTAATACATTCACTGATCGAGACACTTCGAAAAGGTCACTACCATCTGTAGCGATGAATTTCAATCCGACCAATGACCATGAATCAATACCGTCTGACCTTGTTGTTGGTGGGTTATAGGTTGCTATTCCTTCGGATGATATTGACATATAATCATAATATAAATCATCTGTCGAGATACTTGGATCGTTGTACACATTGAATCTTAGTAAGCCTCCCTCAGGGTCGGTAAAATAAGCCGACAAATCAAATACAGCCCCGCTTCCGCAACGGTCTAGGCTCTTAGAATTTGCATCGCAATAGATCACTACAGTATTTGCCCAGCCGTCTGGACTAAAGGTTGGAGGTGAATTATCTACCGAATTATCAATGGTGATAAACCTCGATTCTTCAATCGAATACGACTCCCCATCAAATGACCTCACAACAATCTCATACATTGAGTTATGAGCTACATTGTTAGTTTTCCATAAAGAATTAGTATTCCAAGAGGTGTTAAACTCACCATTTTGAATTTGGTCTTGTGTTATGGTAATGGTATTTGCTGCGGAACCGCTATCTCTGCCATTTTTGTAAATATCAATGTCAACTCTAGTTATTAATCCATCATTGTCCCAAACATAACCAGAGATTGCTGTAGATTCACTACCTCTGACTACGGAGTTTTGTAATGGATAATCAAGAGCAATATTTGGTTGAGCATTTTCATTGACTATCTTCAAATTTAGAGTTATTACATCACAAGTTTCATCAGTAGTGTCATCTTTACAAAAATCACTATCTGCGGCCCAAATCCTGAAAGTATAATCTCCACTGGCATAGGTAAGATAATTCCAATCATACTGCCAAGCTGAAAGAGTCTCACCAACAGATGGGGTCAAAGCAAATTTTGAGGTGAATTGTGGGCTTGAATCTTCGATTAGTTCAAACCAAATTTCCTTTATGTCGTTACCATTAACGCCAAAGTACGGATCACTTGCCGTACCACTAAATGACACAACTGGTCCTTTTGGAGAATTAGAATTATGTTCTGAGTTTTGAACCGGCGTATTAACCACTACTGAAGGAGCTTCAAGGTTAAGTTTGTACCTTTTGACAGTAACTGGAGAGTAGTCAAGACCATCATAAGACCGTACTCTAAAAGTCACATCGCCTTCACCTTCTGGATAATCTGACATATTATATTCGAATGCCCAAGTGCTATACGGGTAGGACCCTTGAGTTATTACACCGCCGGAATTGGAGGTATCTACCGCTGACAACCATACCTCTGAACCAGGAGCTTGGATTTGAACATCCTCAATAATACCGTACTGCTTTTGTTGAGCAATTAAATCGCTAGCATATGGAGGTGCTTGACCATCCCAAGCAGTGCCCGATAATCTAACAATACGAGCAAAAGAGGTCAATTCTGGTTGCTCAACAGTAACGCTTGGAGCAAT
This sequence comes from uncultured Candidatus Poseidoniales archaeon, assembly GCA_964015895.1. GTDB lineage: Archaea > Thermoplasmatota > Poseidoniia > Poseidoniales > Poseidoniaceae > MGIIa-L1. The sequence continues at coordinate 4,989 of CAXHFO010000034.1, read as the reverse complement.
GTTGACTAGATTGATAATATCATCAACAGGTCCGTTGAGAACAAAACCATATTCCATAGTTCCTTTACCAAATTTGTATGCTTCGACACTGTATTCTGGAATTTCACGACCATTTAAGCAATCAGGATCATTTTCGTCGGTAAGTGTATCACCATCATTGTCATATCCATCTGAACAAGTATTTTCATCGAGGGTTTCTGTAATAGCGGGTGGACCCGGACTAATTATTACATCAACATTTTGTTCGCCTACAACGTTATTCCAATTTCTATCTAAGTAAAAATCACTTGGAAGAGTTACCTCTGGAGTGTAGCCAAACTGGTCAGTAGTTAGCGTATACAGTGGAAGGCCTGTTGATTCTTTGATGATCACAGTAGCACCATCAACGTTGATATTTGATGCCTTTACTTGGAAACGAACTAATTCTCCTTCTCTAACTTGAGAGCCCCACGGAGAGTTTTGGTTTTGTACGTGAATTTTACTATTATCAAAATTTTGTAAGCCAGCATATGATAAAACAGTCGAGTTATTGACTAACTCAAGTGACATTGGCATTTCGAACGGTGGCATATTTGCGGTATCAGGTACTTTCAAGCATTCATTTTGGACATCGGGGCATTCTGAACCAAGCCATTGTAATTGAACCGGGTGTATCTCATTACCTCCAGCATCTGGAATGTATTCCGATTGAATTGTAACCCTTGATTCGGTGATATTGTAAACTTGCGTTGCATTGGTAAAAGTGTTGCCAGAAAAGTATCCTATTGAGCCATATTTATTACCATAATTATCATCATGATGAGATATATTCACGGCAAAACTTTCAGTTTGCATATTGTTATTTTGCACGTTAACAATACTTCCTTTAATCCTAAGAGCGTCACCAACATTATTCTTTACAGTGTTATTGTATAGAGTTGCAGAAGCTCTAAAAATATGAATTGCAGGACATTGGAAATCACCACCATACATCTTAACAGAATTGCACGTAGCTGCATTATTTTCGATTATGTTATCTGCCATATAGAGCCTAGATTCTGTTGGTGCTACAGAAGGCCACCCAGAATCTTGGTAGTGATATTCACCGTGAACTACTGGTTCTTTACCAACATCTGTAATCGTATTACCAATAGCAGTAACATCCGATGTACCGTAAATCCAAATTCCATTATAGCCACCAATTGGTCCAATGTTATTGCTTTGAAGTTCTACAACAGAAGAGCGGATTGCAACCCCTGAACCTTGTTCTGCTCCAGAAATAGTATTTCTATATGCTGAAACTCTTGCTTGGTCATATGCAGTAATCCCTGCACCGGTAGTGGTTGTTAGAACATTGTCATTGATATCTAAAGTATGTTTTATTGAACCGGTTTGTTTGAATCCTTTGGTATCGATAGCAGCACAATTTACTGTTATATCTGAGTTTAACACCTCACCTGAAGATTGTGATAAGAAAATACCATAACCATTATCCGATATTGTCAAATCATCAAGTGATACATATGAATTATCAACATAAATCATCGATATACCTGAACCACTATTTCCGCAACTTCCTTCAGCATCTCCAGTAAAAGTCGATTTAGAAACTCTCAGTGGGTCGTTAATTCCAGCACCTGCCCCATATGCATCTATGGCAGCTCTCTTGCCAAGTGAATATGCATCATTACCAAGGGTGAAGGTTGAATCTGTAATCGTGGGGTTAGCGAGATTGGTTAAGAAAATATTTGATGAATTGACATTGCTGAAAACCAAACCATTGGCGTTAGTTCTAGGGCCATCAAAAACCAACGCTGCATGTCTAGCCGCAAGATTACCGCCGATGTTCAAGATCAATTCATATCCATAGGCATTCTCAAATTCGACAAAATTTAACCCAGTCTTAGCCTCATCAATGGTATTTCTAATCACGACTCCAGAACCACAAGCAGCGTCGATACTACCTTGGCATGGCCCCCTGACAGTATAGTCGGTTGGTAAAGACCAGGCAAACTTTACTGCATTGGATGCGGTTCCATCAGAAGGTGCTCCACATGCAGCGGCTGCAACACATATTGCACCCATGACATCGATATGCTTACCAAATGGTATATTGATAGTCGTGCCTGCATTAACCACTAAACTTGCACCCGGTGCAACTGTAACATTGTCTGTTAACGTATGTGTACCAGTCCAGGTTTCTTGACCATTTAGCAGACCCGCTGTTGTTTGATTGATTCCTGCTGCGGAAACAGCCGGTATAGATATCATCGAAAGGGCGACTGAAAAGAATAACAAACCAATCATTGAGACACTTTTTTTCTTTAAATTTGAAGACATGAAAACTCCTCTTATTTACCCTATGCTGGTAAGCAATATAATACTGCTCTAATACTGATAAAATTTAGAATATCAAAACTAGGCAATAGTATCACTGGCATACAGGCAATTTTCTCGCTTCTTCAAGCCAATTTCCAGCATGTAACTCTCCGTATCCAGATTGGCTATCATGAATATTACCGCCATTAGGCGTACTCATCCGTAACGCTTCTTTCACTGAATCCACACAAGAACCGTCGGAATCAAATTGTGGCCTTAACATTGGCAAATCTTCCAAAATGAGGGCTAATGCTGCAGTTACAAATACGGTTGAATCTGAGGTGCCACTACTAGAGTACCAAGTATCCCCGACGCCTGTACTGATAATTGATTGACCAGGAGCAATAATTTCAGGCTTGAAGTTAGGATTAGTCCGTAGTTCGCCATCTAATGTGGTCTGTTCGCCCATTGAACTGTTATCCCAAACTCCGCCTCCTTTGACTGAAGCACCCACAGATATGGCTCTAGGAACATTACTGGGTACCGAAACTCTACCATCATCATATGGTCCACCATCATTTCCAGCGGCCGCAATGACATAGATACCCATATCTGTGGCTTTTCTGGTGACTGAAACAGAAGGTCCTTCACGACTCATACCGTCATTTTGAGTACCCCCAAGAGACAGAGAGATTATATCTGCTTGAAATTCATCAATGCACCAATCTATGGCCATTGCTACTGATTCCTCGTTGGCGGTATTTTGGCCACTACCGTCATCACCTAGGGCTGCCACTACACCTAACTTGACATTGAGAGACATGCCAATTTGATGGCTTTGCGCAATTAGCAATCCAGCCATCAATGTTCCGTGCGCCAAATAACCATAGTCAACTGGCGTAATTGAGTCACCAATCATATCTTTGAATTCCACACTTACACCTGAAAAAGCAGGGTTGCTTAGATCTAAACCTGTGTCAACAATACAGACCCTTACACCTTCACCAGTTAATCCATTGAGTATATCGTCGTCAAATCCTGCTTGTTCAGCTGCCCATTCAGACTTAGCAGGAGGCACCTCAATAAGGAAAAACCCAGATTGCCAGATCCATAACATTAATACTGCAAAAATAGCAAATAGTATGCTATTGGTAACTAAGAAACTTTTGCTCCTTACTCTGTTAATTGGTGTTGGTTTTTGAGGTGCCCAACCAGTGATTTCGGCTCTCCATTCATCTTGAAAACCAACCGCAGATGGGTCAATTGCTGAGAGGATATTACGATCATCAGGTTCAGGAAGAAGTTCGACAGTATCTAACGAACTCAAAACCTCACCGTTGAACGTCTGGCCAGTCAGACATTTAATTCATTGTCTAAAATCAGAACCGATTTGTACCCTTGTTACGTGCTACCTTGGTTCCACCATATCCAACAAGTAATGTAAGAATGATAATAACCACCATAAACCATGAAGATGTTCCTTCAGCTTCGTCAAGAATTGTTTCTTCTTGGTAATCGAATGGTTCAATGGAATCTTCGACGTATTCTAGGTCTTCATCTGAAGTTACTTCAACACTGATTGCAAATCGGTTAAATTTAGACGAGGAAGGATCGACATCGAATGTTGCGTTTACAGTCTGTCCGGCAGGGACTGAGATATTCAATGGTGCTAATGTCTTGACTACTTCAGTACCTGCATCATTGGTCAAGTCGACTGAAACAACCACATTGGTGGCAGTACGGTAACCAGAATTAGTGATTGGAACTACAACTTGCCCAGTTTCACTCTCATACACCTTGGTTAATTCTTGAGATAGAGTTTCATCAACCGATAGAGAAATCCTTGCGGAAACGATTTCAACAACCATTGTTTCAAATGTTAAGCCATCTTCACTGGTAATGGTTACTGTTGCTTCTATTTCCCCGGAGGTGAAATCTTCTGGGGCAAATACCGAAAACTGTTGTGTTCTTTGGTCATCCTTAGAAATGGTCAAAGAAGTTGTAGCAGGAGTAATTTGCCATCCTTCAAGCAAATTATCTGCCAATTCTATAGTGTAGGTGTCATCACCATTTCCAGTATTTGATAATGTTACAGCAAAATTGCTAGTTCCACCAGGTGAAACGCCAGTTTCTTCCACAACATTAGTCAATTCCATACCGTAGTATTGCGGCACATTAACTCTTACATTTGTCGTACTTGAGACTCCTGCTTCCCCAGTTAATTCAATATTTACCAAATGACCGGAATCCAAACTTATTGAAGAAGTTAAATTTGGCAGGTTTATTCTCATCTTTACGACAGTTGAATTATCAACACTAGTATCAGAGAGAGATTCACCGATTCCAAGAGTGACATCAAAACTTGAAACCCAGTTTGTACCATTGTAAACTTCTACAGACCAATCGTCTGAGTCTTGGGCATTAGAAACAAAACCGCTTACGGTTAGTTCATCAGTCGTTTCTGTCCCCTGATATTCAATGTCTAAATTAAATTCAATTGTCTTGTAATCTTCATCTAAAATTTCTGGAGTCATCACATTGTTACCAATCAAAGACGCATTAACTACGGAGCTGTTGTCTAGAGCGACAGTCGAGTCAGAATTAAGCGAACGTGTGTAAGCTAATTCTAGATCAATAATACCCTGTTCTATTACTGTCTCTTATACACATCTGACGCTGCCGACGAAGGTT
>CAXHFO010000033.1:0-12123 GCA_964015895.1 uncultured Candidatus Poseidoniales archaeon | reverse complement strand
ACACTCGAACCTTCGTCGGCAGCGTCAGATGTGTATAAGAGACAGATCTAGAGATTCAAGAACAAAATGGAATATTTCCAAACATATCATTCAAGGACCAAGAATTTGTATATATTTTGAAATTCTTGATAGTAGCGGTAATGTGTCTCTGGAAATGGTCAGGATAGAACCACTTGAAGATAACATATATGACCGAGGTAAAAATGTCTTTATCACCGAGATCAAGTTTTTATTAGAACTACTACAACAAGATCATGATGAACTGAAACGACTAATTAGCGGACTCCCCGAAGAATACAAATTACCTAGACCAGGTATTCTCAAATTTTGATTTATTCAGATTCAACGGTTTTTACGTTTCTTCCAACCAACTTATCAAATCCTTGGTTTGAAATATATTGTTCCAGATCAATCAATTCAGAAGGGTTTTGATCGTCGCACAAATCGGTAATTGATTGATCAATATCTCGGGCAATTCTCTCCCAAGTACCAGCAAATCTTTGCATATCAGAAGCAAAACGCTCTATTGCCTCTACAGCAGACATATTAGGATGGAGTACCAACGAGATATCATCTGAAATTTTATCATTAGCTAATTTTAGTCTATCGATGTCTTCGAAAATTTCAGTTAAAGTTAACCTTAATTCCTCTAAGTTATTATTTTTAGAAAATTTTCTTTGCGCTTTTTCTATTGACTTTTTCATGGTGCCCACGCCAGCAACCATTGCTTCTCGAGCCTTAGATGATTCAAGAATCGCTTTCTCTGCCTCATCAATTCGCTGATTTAGTGATTCTTCCAACCCTGACAAATTCTTCTTAAAATCACTTCTAACCATATCACTCAATGAGTGAAGAAGGATGTGTGTCTCTTTAATTGAGTTCTTTGCTGCTTTGAAACTTCGACTCAAATTAACCACCAGACGCTTTCAGCCTCTAAATTCATCTTGATAGTCAACCATACAATACCTTTGCGGAGGTGAAAAACCCTCTCAAAACGAAAAAAAAACCTCTACATGATAGCGAAACCACATATACTCCTTTGTACGCATAATGCACAAGGTGATTGGGTGATTAACAAGGTTGACCTGCTTTGCGAACTCTATCAGGCTAAATTTGATAGGCTGAAAGAAGTTGCTTCAGTCAATGACATTTCTAAAAAAGGTCCTGTTGAAATAGTGAGAGCGAGATTAATCAAAAATCTTGTCTTATCTGAATGGGATTTATCTGAAGACAACATAAAATCGATAAAAAATAATCACCTCGGGGAATTACTTGGCGTATTTGGACTAAAAAAGTCAGGATCAATCAGGGAAAGACGACAACGGCTGTACTTACACTTATACCAAGATCCAAAGATTATGACAGCAGAAAATTTGGATAAAATGAACAAAAATGAGATCCATTCAATGTGCAAAATTCTAGAATTGCCGCTAACGGGGGATAAACAGACCCTACTTGTTAGAGTCGCAGGAGTGCTAGCATCTCAACAAGGTTCATGGGGCAAAGTCAAGAAATCACTCAAAAGGCATAATGAAAATGCTAAATCAAAGATAATCATCCCTTCTCCGGTAGATGATTACGAGGTTTTAGAAGCAGAATCACTTCAAGATACCGTATCTAAATTTATCGAAGAACATCCAGAGGGTTGGACATTTGAAGATGAGTCTGAATTAAGAAGTGGCCTAGCTGATGATGGACTGGATACATCTAGAATTGAGGTTTCATCTAGCATAGATGAGGCATTAAAGAACGTAAGCAACATCGAAGAGGCTGAAGAAATAACTCCATCGATGAATCAAACTCCACCAAGTATTTTTGCCGATAATGAAGTAAGCACTCTTGAAAGAGAGGCTGCGCTAATTGAATTGGAGGCTAGAATTGCTGAAATAGAATCTTCAGCAAGAGATTTTCTAACAGTAAGTTCCGCTTCAAACAGTGATGATTTAGAGGCTTTCGTAAATAGCTTAGCTAATCATGGAATCCCTGTTGAAGTTAAGTCAGTACGTGCTTACATTACTGATTTAGTAATGCAACTTGAATTTAGAATTGATTCAGAGAAAAGTGCGATAAATGCGATGCCTAATTCCTGGCGTGAAAGAGAATCTATTAGACAATTTGAAAATGCTAGAAGTTCACTAAGAGATCAATTGACCAATACTATTGACTTACATGAAGGCGATTTAGTAAAAGCAAGAATGGCCTTCGAAGAAATTGGAAAATCTATGGGGCTCGATTTAAGGATTCCAAGCATATCTGGTAGGCTGCATGCGCTATTTGATTTACATGTTGATTTATCAGAAGTTGAAGGATTGCAAGATCCAAATATTGCTAGAAGAAATCGAGTTCTTAAAATATTACATCATGGTTCAATCCACATAAGCTCTGAAGAGAGAAGAACCATCGAAAGATTAGAGAAAAATATAGTTGGATTTGAACAACTCGTTGAAACTGTGATGGAAACTTCGGAAGGAGAGTTTAACGATTCTCAACAGTCATTGATAATTAGATTCCTTGAATCTAGAGGTTACGAAGTTAACACTCCAGATTTAAGACCAAAAGTTTTGGCGTGTTCTGGAATAATAGGGGCTGAGTTAGGTTTCATATCTCCAAGTGAGATTCCAAGGATTGCACCAGGAGTTATTGTTTCGGAAAGTGAAGTTGATTCAATTATAATTCAGCTAAAAAATCTTGCCCAAGAATTCAAGCCAAAATCAGAAAATAAGCTTGAGGAGATTATCTCAGATGATAGCGATTTAACCAACGCAGGAGAGAGGGTTAAATCTGCTAAAGAAAAGATTGACCACATAGATGATGTTTTAGCACGTCTAAGAGGTTAACATTACCTAGTCGCATAGAAGTTTTGAATAACTTGGGTAACTGTTTGAATATCCCTAATATCTCTATTTATCAAATCCTCTAATATTTGTTGTCTTTGAGAAACATGCTTTTCAAACACGTCTGGCGTAATTCCTGCAGCTTGACAAATAGTTTCACGCATCTTAGATGGTATTCCTGTTTCCTCAATTCGATCATTCGCTGGATTGTATTTCCAAATAACATTGAGTCTTGGTTTAGTCCCTTCCATTCCGGCAATTTCTGCTACTTCGGTTATTTTTCTAGCTGTCTTACCATTAACATGAAGTCTTGCTTGGATAATTATCAGGTCTAATCCAGTTAACATTATTGGCGGAACCAACATTGGAGGATTTATCATTCTGGTAACTGTTTCTTGGGCTGTATTGGCGTGTAGTGACCCAAATGAACCATCGTGCCCTGTATTCATAGCAGTAAGTAATGTAGCAGCCTCCGGTCCTCTTACCTCTCCCACAATTATTCGGTCTGGTCTCATCCTTAGGCTTGATTTTAGACAGTCATTCATGTCCACTTCAGGAGTCCCATCAGGCCTTTCTCTTCTTGTTTCCATACGTAGCCAATGATCATGATAAACTTGCAACTCTGCAGTATCTTCAACAGTTAGCAGCCTTCTATCCCATGGAATGTACATGCCTAGACAATTTAGAGTAGTAGTTTTACCTGAACCCGTACCACCAGCAATTACAAAATTAGCTGGCCGACTGTCAAGACCTTCAATCCAAACCCACATCATAGCTGCAAGACGTGAGTTGACAGTACCAAATTTGACTAAATCCAACATTGTAAGGGGGTCTTCTCTAAACTTTCTAATTGTCAATGTCGGTCCATCTGGTGAAATTGGAGGTATGGTACCGTTTACTCTTGAACCATCTGGTAATCTTCCATCAAATATTGGCACTAATCCTGGTCCATCACCTAATGGAACATTGGTGAAAGATGCGATGTTTTTTGCTATTTGAATTCCGCTATCATCGTCTATCCAAACATTAGTCCTACACATACCGTGTTCTCTATGGGCAATTTTGACACATTGGGTGCCGCCGTTATACATGACCTCTTCCAAGTTGTCATCTTCCAGTAATACTGCTAAATCACCATATGGGTTTGGATCAATTGAGCCATCAACATGATAAATTGGTGACGGATGATTTGGTTCAGTATAAATGGTAACTCTGCCGTATTGTTCTATTATTTTTTCAGACATTTTTTATCCTCCAATCATTTTCACTGCTCCAAGGTAGAGTAACATAGAAGTTGACATCCATAGCGGTACCCACCAAAGCATATCCCTTGCTCGACCCATCATCCTTCCTGAAACTAAGGCACCAGTTGCTGAGGCCAAAGCGAAAAAGGTCGAAAATGTGGAATTAAAATTATTAATTTGAAATCCTGAAGCTGCGGGAGCAAATAAGCCGACGATAAAAGCGATTAGTACTGGTAGGCCAATACAAACGAATAGAATGATGAGAATGCCTCTGCCTGCTAATTCTGTTTCTCTTTTGTTCATTAGGTCATTAAGTCTTTCATAATCCATTGCCAAATCAGAAAGAATATTTTGCAAAGGGGCATCTTGCTCCATCGCTGTATCGATCAATACAACCACCCTTTGTACTTGAGATGAGCGAGTTTTTGATGCGAAGGCAGAAAGTGCTGCATCAAATGAAGACGCGTGGCTACTTTCAAGGGTTTCAGTTAGGAGTTTTCCTAAGACACCTGGAGTATTCCTACCTTGTTCTAACATCGCCTCCTGTAAACCTCTTCCTGCGCCGACTGCATCAGAAAGTGACTCAAGCAAGCCAGGTAATTGATTTTCAATACCTCGACGCCTATTTCTCTCAACCATTGGAGGAATGCCACCTGCTGCACAAGCAATTCCTATAACAAATAAATAGAGAACTAATGAGTTTTCATTAAACGCCTCAAGGAAATCAAATATCATTTCACAACCCCGGATCTTTTGTATGTGCCTTAAGACCAATCAACATCATTCCGACCAGCGTAAACATTAGGCCACCATTAACTATTGAATTAATCAAACCTTGGTCTATAGAACCGATTATTGCTTCCGCTCCATCTCCAAGAATTTGAGGTACAAGTCCGACGATTGCTAGAATTATCGGACCAATCATGCCAATAGAAAGTAAAGTTTCAGGAACTCCGCCGAGTTCTTCTATGTACTTATTTACCGATTCACTACGATCTTCTTCCATTCGCTTACCCTGTTTTCTTAGAGTTTCTATCAAATCCGTGTTTTGAGTCAAATTAGTATACATTGTATTCAGTAATCTACGATATCCGTCAGATTCAGCCTTGTTCATCAAAGCTTTAACTTCAAATTCTAATCCTCTTGATTTACCTGCACTTAATTTTTTCATCAGTGAAGAGAAGTCATTGGAAATTATCCCATAGCCTCCTTTGCCGATAGTATGTAAGGCAGCTTCTAGACCAACTCCTGAAGACATCAATACATCTAACGTCCTAATAACGTAGAGAATCTCTTTCTTCTCATCGAGTTTTCTCAAAAAACCACCTCAAATAATATCTTCAATGAATTCAAAAATGAATGATTCGTTTGAACCATCATATTCCATTGATGCGAATACTACTTTCACATCTCTTTCTTCAAATGGGTCGTGAATACATGGTTGCCCAGATTTGTACATGGATAATATTTTCTTATACTCATCTATCTTCATTTCTCCTGAAACAGTATAAAGAGTAGACTCTGAGCCTTCATCATGGAGATTGTCGCCTTCCTGACCTCTTACAATTGTTCTAGTTATCCTTCTAGCAGACTTTACCTTTATATCGGCATTTGGTATTCTAACCCAGTCTGAACTACTTGTGCCCGTTGCGGGGCGGATAAAAAAATCCATTCCTGACATGTCTCCACCTATACCAACCACAGTCAACTAAGAACTTGAATGTGTTGGGAGTTATCGATAATCTAAACTAATCTAAACCAGCCAAATGCTGGCTCATGAACGATACCACTATCTGACATTTCTTCGATTTTTTCTTCGGTTATGGAACGTTGGAATCCCCTAGCCTCTGCATTTACTATAATTGTTTCAAAATCGACTCCGTCTCCTTGGTCAAGAGTATTGATGATATCGGTTATTGCTACCTCAATATCACTTCCCTGTTCATCTACCGGGCTGTCTTCATCTATCTTTGATTCAATTCTTTGAGGTGCTGGTTTGGACGCAGATTCTAATTTTCCTTCTGCGATATCTAATGCTTGCATAACATTCAATCGATAATGCTCTAAATCTAATTCTCCATAATGATTCCTTGCAGCAACTAAACCAAGTTGTTGGTGTTCTGAAAACTCTGATTTTGACATCGATTCAATATTGGCATCAAAATCTAAACTTGTCATATAATTTGACATTCTTATCATCATGTGATCTGATGTCTTAGCAAGCCAATTAGCATACCTAGAGGAGTCTATAACACACATTTCTTCTGGCCTAAGTGAGGTATATACTGCACCCTCATCAGTTTGATATAAGCGAGTTTTAGCGACCATCATCAACAATATAGGCTCACCAGTTTCTAATTTTTCTGCTAGTTGGATGGTTAATTCCTTGACTGAATCTGAGACATAATCTCCGACTGAAAAATAGTTAACTCCAGATGGGTCTCTTAATTGGCCTTGATAAATTACTGAACCAGTTGAGACATCTCGCCCTTCAATTCGTTCTAATAAACCAGCGACTATAACTCGATTAATCCTAGAACCCAACTTTGTTATCACAAATGATGGATCAAATTCTCCAGAACCTTTCTCGCTTAAGGTAGATTCACCATATTCCGAAGCAAAAATATGTACTGCAGATTGACGCTTGACTCGTCCTGTTGATTGCATTAGTTAACCCCCCATTTTGCCCTTACTTCAGTGGCTAAAAGACCTGCATCATCGTCATTTAATTCAACATGGTCTGCGAGAATCATTGCGCCTTGTTCATCAACGATTGTGCGACCGTTGGCTTTTATGACCCTACCAAGCATCATGTCCCTGAGTAATTGGACGAATTCCATTTTCCCATCGGATTCAATTTTCTGAGCCATCTTATCTTCATCTAACCCTGTTAGTTCAATTGATGCTGACTTGTTTATCAATAATGACGCGGTATTCTCACCATTGTCTATTACCAACCTCAACCTAACATCTTGTTGAGATTCTGACGAACCACAAGATGTACATTCGCCATCTCGAAGCACTCTACGACATTCTAAACAACGCATTATTATTCCAGAATCTTCACGCACACTAACTATTGTTCCTTCGGTAGAGATTCCAACTCTGCTGGACGAATTAGTTAATTCAGTCAAGTCAACTTCGACAACATGATTCTCTAGATTTATTGATTCATCCCAAGGCGTGTTGTCAAGAAATTCTACTTGCTTTGCATTATCAACCGTTATATCAGGAATGCCCTGCCAAGCTCTTACCCTAACGCCGGATAATTTAACGGTTAATGGCAATTTATTTTCGTCTACAGGTAATTCTTCCCATGCACTCATACGACATCTACCAGTCAAATCGGCAATTTGTCCTGACCAAAGATGCTTTTCGACTCCATCTTTAGTAAAAGATCGCTTTTGCCATTCAGTGATTTGTACAATAATTTCTACATCCCTTGAACCATCGGTAAGTTGAGATACTGTTTTCATATTTTGGCTGTTTAATTGGTCTGCATCTGCAAAATTAGCGTCGTGAAAGGTTTCTATCTTAGTTGTTCTACCAAAATTCAACTCTGGAGTATCTCTAAACGTCTTAACCTGCGCTCCATCTATTTTTACCAAGCTACCAATCTCATGTTCGAACGGTTCCCATGAAAGAAAACCAATCGTGCCGGATTCGTCTGCAATTCTACCTCGCACTACATCGATAGACCCAGACCCGTCTTTACGATGAATTTGATCTTGTCTAGAGGAAAGTACTCTACCCACAACACAAATATAACCGTCCTTTGGAATACTGCTGATATCTATTGGCTCACCCGGAGCATTAACCGGTCTTGTTCCCTCTCGAAGAACTGCAATTCTTGCGCCTTGATTTATGTTAAGCGACATTTTTCCTTGATATTCATTGACTGATGCACCTTCGATTCTGACTACAGAACCTGGAGTTATGTTTGAGTTTGGTCCCCAATCCTTGTATTCCCAGCGAACTTTTTCAGAACCATCATCCCATGGATTATCTTCTAGCAATCCAAAGGCGATTTTCTTTTCTTCGCCTCTAATTGTTTGGTCCCTAACATTGTGGGAAATAATTTCCACCTCTATCTCAACATCCCTGTCAGTTCCCGAAAGTTCAGAAAGAGACTTTACTTTCTTTGTGTTTCTTGGTTGATTATTAGTTTTGTTAGCTGTTGTAGTTTGTTGTTCACCTTGGAATCTTCTAACTATTGACCTAAGTGCATCCTGTGGTGGAATAAAGAACTCTTCTTCGTATTTTTTGAATGATGCTTTGACTTCATCAACATTTGCATCAGGACATTCTGATAAAACTGCCTTGATATGCGATTCATATTTATCATCAGACATATGAAACACCTGTACAAATAATATTCAGTTTGCCGTTTCCATAATTTGGAACGGATGCGGGCCTCTGTGCGGTTTGGTTTAGACAATACACTCCCTTTTCCTCCAGTAGTCTAATACCGGAGTCGGCGGAACATAAATTATCCCATTGAAAAAGCAATTAAACAGGGTTAACTCTTATTCCTTCGGTCAATAATACATTTGGCACGTACATAGTTCCGGACGAATAAGATCCTTGTGCTCTAACTCCATCACCAAGGAAAACCCCTTTTTGTAGCGCTTTAGCCATATTCCCAGAGACACCTGCTTGTTTTACAGCACCGATTATTTCACCATTTTCGACCCGCAATATTGAGCTCGAAGTTACCGAAAAATCTCCGCTGGTAGGGTTGGCTGTGTGGGCACCCATGACACTGTTGATTACGAATCCATCTCCCATCACTTCAAGCATTGATTCAAAATTATGAGCTTTTTTCGAAGAAGACAAAAACAGGTTACTGCATCCAGAAACAGGTGGAGATTGATGACCCGACCTAATTGCCGAGCCCGTGGTGTGGGCAGAGTCAATTCGTCCCTCTGAAATTTGCTGTGCAGAGTCTCTGGTTGACCACAAGGAACCGGTTAACTTACCATCTTGGATTAACACATTTTTCCTCGATGGTACTCCTTCGTCATCTCTTGAACCTGATGATTTACCTGCTTCCACTGTTGCATCATCAATTATGGATAGATCAGAACTAATCACATTTTGTGACATCTTACCTGACCAAAATGATTCATTACGAACTAACTTTTCTCCTTTTATTGCTGTAGGAACAACTACTGAAAATAAAGGAGAAAAACCTTCACTGGTCATCAATATTGGCGAATCATCTTGAGGGGCTTCGACCTTGATTGGATCTCTAGTTAGTTGGGCCCATTCAACCGCTCTTTCAATGCAATCTGGGACATTTGGTAGTTGACTTTTTGCAGATTTACTTTGCCAAGAACTAGTTAATTGACCGTTCTCCTCTATAGAAATTTGCACTCCGACTCCGTGAGAAGTAGTCAAACCTCCCGACTCGATACCTTCACTGGTAAGAATTGATGCAGCATTAGCACTAACCCCAATACCACCTCCGGTAACAACAGCTCGTGGATCTAAGGAAGAAACCTCCGAAATAATAGCGTCTGCCTGATTAAGAAGGAATTCCGAATCTAAATCAATAATAGATTTGTCAAATAATCCTGCTACTTGCTGTGCACTTTGCTCGGATGGAAGGACAAATCCTTCGATTGATGGTGACATACGAGCAATTGAAATCGCACTGCTGATTGCTTCATCCGCTGATTTAACATCAACAAGATAGGCAAAGCCAAATTTACCATCTTCTAACACCCTTACTCCATATCCACCCTCACCCCCTCCACCGGCAAGAGAAATCTTTCCTCCTTCGATGTCTATTTGGTGACCATATGACTGGGTGGCAACTATCTCCCATTGACTGATACCTAACTGACTGCAGCGAGACCCAATAATTTGACAACCGTCTTGAAGTCGGTCCAATGCACCATCTGGCAACAAATTCATCCCACCAATGCTTCACTTATTCGCATTATTGGTCCACCATCACCAACTGGAACTGTCTGCCCTTTGCCGCAAAATCCTGGGGCGGCTAACCTAGAATCTTTTGTCAGTCCATCAACATCATTCAAGATCTGTAACGTAAGTCCACTAACACTTACATCTTTTAGAGGAGTAGTTATTTCTCCATTTTCAATTAACCATGCTTCTTGTGCAGCAAATTGGAATGAACCTCTACCGGTATCTACTTGCCCGCCCCGAGAACCACATGCATAGACACCATATTCTACATCATCGACAAGATCATCTAAGTCGTTGTGGGTACCTCCGTGAATTAATGTGTTTGACATCCTAACCAGTGGGTGATGCAAGCCGTCTTGAGCCCTGGCTCCAGCATTGGGTTTGATACCGAAATGCTCTGCGGTCTCCCTATGGTTAAGATATTCAGTCAGGACGCCATTTTTAATTAAGCATTTTTCTGTAGTATCAAGTCCTTCATCATCTACTGGATGCGCCCCGTAACCTCCACGAATTGTTGGATCATCAATAACAGTCACTAAATCACTGCCTATTTTTTGGCCTAGTTTACCGTCTAAGCAAGAATCCCCGGCAGCAACTAAATCTGCTTCACAAGGATGACCTAATGCTTCATGAATGTAAACACCCGTCAAGTCACGGTCAGCAATAAGTGGCATTTTTCCTGATGGGGCCCTTTCAGCTTTTAATAATCTTAAGGCAGAGATTCTAGCATTTTCCCCAAGGGCATTAACATCGCAAGATTCTATCAGTTCTAATCCTCCTTCGCCACCAAAACGTGTCCGGTAAGAAACAACATTACCACCATCTCTAGCAGTTACCATGCCGTTGATTAACGATCTTTGAAAACTCCATGTTCGATTCATTCCTTCACTACTCAAAAACTCGGTGTGAATATTCTCATCATGCCACCCGCAAGTTACAGATACAATATTTTCGTGTTCTGATGCAGTTGAATTCATTACCTTCAAGTGTTCAAGACGTTGTGATAATTCAGTATTTCTAACGTCTTTTTTAGAAATCCAATGAATACTGTCTTCAATGATTGGAACTTCTGCTAATTTTATCGGACGATCTTTTGCAGACCTCCTTGCAGCAACCGACTGGGCTAGTTTCAAAGTGGGTGACATTTGTTCTTGCAATGATGATATGTCAGTTGTTGAGTGGACACCCCATGCACCATCAGCCAAGACCCTAATAGTGGCGCCTATTTCTTGACCTGGTATTGCTCTCTCTAGTTTTCCATCACGCATTGCTACAGAATAATCTGTTAATGCAACTAACCTAACTTCAGCATATGTTGCCCCGTTGCTGGTCACCAAATCTAGACTTTTGTTGATTTTATCTACATCCAGATATCTATTGCTCTTACCGGATACCATTGAATCAGGAGTCTTACTTAGGACCATACACATGCCAACAAGCGGTGGTGTTTGAATACTTCTTTCAAATGATTCAAGAATTTAAGTCTGCAGAGATAATATGGCCAACAATGGAATCGATCAAATTTAACTTTGATTCGGGTAATTGAATGCCCATTTTTTTAATACCTTCAATATTAATCTCTGGTTTACCTTCTATCACTTTGAGATTTAACTTCTGAATCAATGATTCTACCCCTAAATGAAATTCCGCTAAAGAAAATGATGGTTTTATCTCATCTAAATCTGCAATATGGCTTGGCAAAAATATGAGCCATGCAGTATTATCGAGGCTTTTTATTCCAACCTTTTTGAAAGCCTCTGAGACGTGATGGGTTCCAGCAATATATCTCAAAAATTCGGCATCTAATGTTCTTGCAAGGGCTTTATCATTGGAAAATGCTCGTTTTGCCAAAAGCCAAGCCGTCCACAATTGTTGCTGACCTTGAGCTGCATAATGCGACATTAGCAACCAACTTTCGTCACTTCTCTGTTCGATGAATTGGCCAATAAAATCACTGCTTTGGTTAGAGATATCCAACTTTACACAAGGGAATTGGGGCATCTCCATGACTGTGGGCAGGTGAAGTGGCTTTTCAATAATCCGCTCAGATTTCATCATCCAAAGGTCTGTCTCTTATACACATCTGACGCTGCCGACGAAGGTTCGAGTGT
>CAXHFO010000032.1:0-12289 GCA_964015895.1 uncultured Candidatus Poseidoniales archaeon | reverse complement strand
AAGCTCAGTTACAATCTATGATGGATGGGGCGAACATTACCAATGAACCTAAAGCTGGCAATTCAATGCTCTATGGTTGAAGATTTTGGTAAATTCACCACGGCAATTATTGCCGATACAACCCCTGCTAGAAGGATGATTCCGCTTGCCCAAGTTGGCATCAAGAATATTGTTTCATAAGGTAAATTCAAAAAATCCAAAACTGATTCTCCACGTGAAAATTTACCTCCTGCAGACGCTGTCATAAGCATGAAACCACTTGCTGCTAAGCCGGCAGCAGCTTGAATTCTTGAACTAGGTTTACTATTCCATAATTTATTGCCCACTTTATAGCGAGTGAATAAAACCGCTAACGCCAATCCAGTAGCAGTCATTGAGAGAAACATTTTGTTAACCAGTAGTGGCGATGATAAATCTGATGTCGGCGATGAAGATATGCCAGAAAAGATGGCAAAGGGTGTTGCTAATAGACCAAAACCTAGCGCGAAGTGGCCGGCATTATCAGTTATTAGTGAGGCTTTTTCTGAGTCAAATAGACCGAATGATTGGATTGCTAAAACAAGAAAACAAATTCCCGCCATAGCAAATGATCCAACTACTAACTCGGTAGTGATAACATGGAACGTGGCTGAAGATATCATTTCTCGCCCTCCATATATTCATGGCCGTACCATTTCCATTGTTCCATAGTCCAACCATCAGGCAACCCGCCATCGGGCAAAGGTGGTGTATTGCCAACTGAGTTTTCTTGTTGAGGCAGAAGGTTTGTTTGATCGATTTCCTTTGGCAGATCTTCTTGCTCGTTTAAGTAACGAGATTGTAGTGTTAACACCAAGGTAAGGAAGAATATGCAAAAGGCGAATGATTGAAGATAAACTTGTAATTGATTGACTGATAATGCTGGCTCTTGGGCAGCGATTCTAAACCAAGGAGTAGTTTGTGTTGGGCCGTCTCCGTCCATCACCGCCCGCCATTCAATAATCGATGGTTGAAGTGCCGGAGGTAACACAAATTCCCACGAATTGTTGTTAATTAGAGTGGCGTTTACACTACTAGAAGGTTGGTCGACTAATCGCCATTCTATTGCCAACTCATCAACATCACTAGTGGAGACCGATATTGTTGTTTGTTGACCTAAATCTCGACTAATAACTGGAGAATATTCGCTTGATAGTCTTGGAAGATTATCAGGAACTGGTAAGACGTCGATGTTAAGTCCTGAACTAATGGCGAAATATGGAGTATTTTGCCCACCATGGTGGATTGATAAATAAAATGTGGTAGGGTCGATAACTGTTGGTTTTACTGTCCAAGAAATGGTATAGGAATCCTCAAACGAAGACCCTTCAATTTCCACGTAATTGTTGTCTCCACCATTGACGTCCGAGATTACTTCCCAACCGCCGTCTTCAGGTAAATCGCTGTGCCCTGTAACGTCAGTCAGTAAAAACAAGCCAATAGCATCTGAAGAGGAGAATTGGATTCCGCTAACTGTGGCGGTAATTGACACTGGCAAACCAAGATATGCATCACCATCAAAACTCAATTCTAACATGGCTGGAGAGGTTTGGTTTTGTGAAGCATCTCCGTGACAAGCCCCCCCGCACTGCATGTCAAAATCACCATCACCAACTCCACCGGGATTAGCTCCTCCGAGAGAGGAGAGGCTCAGCAATATAACAAGAGATAGAACAATAGTGATTCTATTCACTTTTAGTCCCTCCTTTGTAGCAAGCCTAAGGCGGTGATTAAGATGCTGACTGCCAAGAATAACAGTCCAAGATAGAGGCCGCCAGTTTCAGATAATCCGCTAGCAGACTCAGTAGTCGTGTCAACCTCGAAATTGGAAAGCGTCATAGAGCCTGCAACTAATTGCTGACCATCAATTATCGGAATTACGGTGTAATTTGTTGAACCTGCAAAAATTGGACTATCACTAAATTTGAATTCATCGGTCTCATCGATTTGGAAATTGTTGCGCATAATCAAAAATGTCGCAGACTCTCCGTCCCATTGCCAGGTGAGGTCGACCTCGCCATCATCATTTTGGGCAACTAGGGCGGAGATTGTCGGCCCTTGTATCGTTTGTATCGACTGGGTAGTAGTAGCAGTACTGCCTAAATCATCTTCAACAGTTAGAGATATGCTAATTGTTCCAGTGGTGATAATAGATATAATCTCTCCCTCACTTGACATTTGATTGCCAAAATTATCATTCCACTGCCAATAATAGTTTGAGATTATTCCGTCTAAATCATATGATTGTGTTGCATTAATTATGATTAATTCTCCTGACCAGAGGTTGGTAGATTCTATGTTTATATTTGCTACTGGTTCAGCATTATCAACAACAATTTCCCATGTTTCAACTTGCGGTGGTGCTTCGCCATCATCGAAGGTTATCTGACAAGTCCATGATTGCCCAGCACCAAAATATTGAGCAGCGACAAATGTTAAATTATCTAACGAACCCTCTCTAAAGCCATTTCTTAACCAAGAAATTTGGAAATTTATTTCATCGTTATCTGCATCGGTAAATTCTGGAAGAATTGTTAGGCCCGACGCTTGATTCTCAACAAAGGAAATATTCGTAGGAATTTCTTCGATTATCACCGATGGCTTAGAATTTTGAATTATTACCGACGATTCTATGGAATTAATACTGAGATCTGTACCATCATTTCCGTAGACTGATACTGTCCAATTTTCTCCTTTAGTGGTAAATGAAGCGGGCACAGTATTCTGATTTGCCAAATCGACTTGCTCAACGCCGTTGTTATACCAAGAAATTGTTGGAGGTGCCATTGCATCATCGTCAGAATCGTTGTAATCATAGGTGAAACTTAGTGAATCATTGGTGTATGTAATAGTGGGGGCTAATTGGAGATTAGCAATTACCGGTGCTAAGTTCATTACTGTAACATCAACTGCTGACCATGCTGACCAATCAATTCCATCGTTTACCCTAATTTTAGCCGACCAAATCTGATCCTTTTCGGTTAATGATGATTGTATAATGGTAGAGGATTGCCCAGTCAAGGTATCATCCACGCGCCACTCTATTTCAGTAGCAATAATCTGGTCGCCATCTAAATCTTGGGTTGTGTATGTCAAAATCAGGTCATTCAAAGTTGTTGGCAGAGACGGAGAAATTACTAGAGAATTTACTTCTGGGGGATTATTAGGCTGTATTGCTTGACCAATTGTTATGATTTGTGATGACCTAGATTCAAAATCCTCGCCATCAGATGCTGTGACTGCTACTTGCCACTCATCACCATCACGTGTGGCAATTGATGGCACGGTTGTATCATTATTGAACTCTGTAACAAGTACTCCATCTAGGTACCAGTAAATCTCAATAGTCAAGCTATCTTGGTCATCATCAGATACACTGTACGAGACTGCTAAATCTTCAGATTCATCTGGTGTAGAGGGTGTTATTGAAGGAGCATTTAGAGTAGGTGGAGTGTTTTGAATTGTTACTGTATTACTGGTTTGTAATGTACCATAATCAGCCCCATCACTGGGTCGAACGGTAGCATACCAATCTTGACCTTTGGTTGTCTGACTTGGCGGTACAGTCAACCCTGTGATTGTACCAGAAGGTAATGCTTGAGAATCACGATACCAGGTTATTTCACTACCAGACTCAGGATCATTGTCTGAATCGCTATATGAGTAACTGAGACTCAGAGAGTCTGTAGTTCCTGCATTTGTTGGGGATAATAATACATTGGATACTGACGGAGGATTGTTGGCTGGGATATCTTCGGGAACTTGAACTGAACTGGTAATCCACCGATCACCGTTGTAATTGCCATTCCCGTTAGTGGTCATTCCAGCCACCTCAAAAGTAACAATACCTCCACCTGCTGCAGGCGATGTCCATTCAATACCCCAAGAACGATAGCTGCCACCAGTACTAGTATGGGTCGCACTATTGCCTTGAGAATTTACTTTGACAGTCATTATTCCAATACCAGTGGTCAATGTACCCTTATCAACCTCGAGCGAAAACCCGCCGGTACTACCCGGAACTCCGCCGCTCACTGAAACGGTAACTTGATACAATTTACTCACCTCATACGCAGTCGGTAAGCCCGAAATAGATACGCTAGCTGGATTACTTCCAGATTGAGAATGGCAACCACATCCGGATGCGCGATTGAGAGCCCCCGATGAATACCCTTGAATTGCCGGAACAAGTAACAAGAGTGTGGCCAGCGTAACTGCAACAATTACCCCGCGCCGAGACATAAGTCCTCTATTTCGTCGCACTATTGAACATTTACGGATGATTGCATAAGGAAATACTAGTTAGAAGTCAAGTAATGATCTCTGAGATTGCTTGGTCGGCGAATCTTCTAGCTTATCGTCTGATTCTCTTGGTTGGGCTGAGGCTTTGAGTGCTTGATTCAATGAGGCTTCATCCCAAACAGTAAGTCCTAGGCTCTCAGCTTTTGTTAGTTTAGTGCCGGCATTTTCACCGGCAATCAAAACGTCAAGTTTGGCAGAAATCGAACCGACCACCTTGCCGCCTGCGGCTTTTACCATCAATTGGATGACCTTACGTGGCTGGGTTAATGTACCAGTGATACAAAATGTCATGCCATCAAACTTACCACTAGAAACTGTAGTTGGTTCCTCATCCAATACTAAATGAGATGATAACTCATGAATTAGAACTCGGCGGAGTTCTAAGCCATCACGGACCTGTATGGCAACTTTTTCCCCAATCCCATCATGCTCACAAAGCCCTCGAATTGCGATATTTGATTTGTGTGGTTTGCCACTTTCATCAAGTTCTGGACCATAAGCATCGTCACCCAATTCTGCATGGGCTCTGCTTAACCAGTCAAACATTCCCTCAAGCGTCTTGACATGGCTAGCGAATAGGGAAGCCAGTTCTGGCCCGATACCTGGAAGGCCAAGTGCATGGATGAATTTACCCAGAGGCATTTGTTTGGTTCGCGCTAATTCTGACAGGACATTTTGTGCAGATTTTTCCCCCATCCGCTCAAGGCGAGTCAAACCTTGACTAGTTAATTCATAGAGGCCTGAAATAGATGAAATCATATCTGCTTCGAGTAATTGTTCAACCAATTTCTCACCAATGCCGTCCATCTCTAAGGCTCGACACCAATAGAGGATTGACCGACTAGTTCGTGCCTCGCAAAGCATGTTGTAACATTTTAGAAAAGCCCCTTCAACAACTAGACTTGAATCACACGAGGGACAAATTTGCGGAATGGTGATTTCACACTCCTCGGGAAGTTCGTGCTGAAATTGCGTGCCATCTGCATGAAAACGATCTGCTAGATCTTCCTGTTTGGCCCTACCGAGGCTGTATTCAATTTTAGGGATAACATCACCGCGTCGGACGATAAGAATCTTATCACCAATTTTCACCCCAAGCCTTGCAACTTCCCCAGGGTTGTGCAATGTTGTGTTTTCTACAGTCACTCCTCCAACACTTTGTGGGGCAATTCTTGCCACTGGGGTTACATTGCCGGTTCTGCCGGTTTGCCAATCAACGCTGAGCAGTACGGAAGTTGCTTCCTCTGGTGGAAATTTCCATGCTAATGCCCAGCGTGGATGGTGGGCAGTCATACCGAGATTTTCCCTTTGCTGAAGATTATCCAGTTTGAAGACAATTCCATCTATTTCAAACTCAAAGTCACTCCGTTTGCTAGACCATTCTCTAGTATGTTTGATCATTGCCTTTTGAGGTGAATCTGATTCGAAGATTGTCCAAGGTGCTGGCTCTATTCCGGCCTTCTGCAACCAAGCCAGCAATTCGCTATCATGATTCGCTGTTGGCGACTCATTAACGAACTTGACATCATAGGCACAAAACACCAAATCTGCAGCATCTGCCTTACCATCACCGTGTTTTTGACGCAAAGCGCCTGAACACAGATTGCGCGGGTTTGGTGAAACATCACGATATTTCTGCTCAAATGTTGCCAATGGCATGACCACTTCACCGCGCACATGACAATCCGCAGCAACCTTAAGTCGTAGTGGAATGTTGGCAACTAACTTAGCATTTAGTGTGACGTCTTCGCCTTTTTCGCCACTCCCTCTTGTTGCTGCTCGGTGCAGGTTACCAGCAACGTACTCTAACGACAGAGCAGAACCGTCTAATTTTGGTTGAGCAAGATATCGCTTACCGCCAAATGTTGATTGGGTTACAAAGTGGGTTATGTCTTCGTCTGTAGTGCCCTTATCTAGAGACCTCATTGGAAACATGTGTTCTACTTTTTCTGTTCCAGGCAGCGGTTCAGGGCCAACTTCATGTAAAACAGAATTGTTAGGGTCTAGTAATTTCAGTTCGTCCCACAACTTATCAAAATCTGCATCTGAAATCTCTGGAGCTGAGTGATTATAGTACAATTCTCGATGATAGCGAACTGCCGCAGAGAGTTCCTCGATTCTCTGCTTGTCGGCCATGGTTATGCACCCAAGTCATAGGCTTTGAATATCACGAAAATTGTAATCCAAGCAGCTGTACATCTGCCAATGGACAACGAGTCATTACGGCCTTTGACATTATCCTTAGGTGTATTTCTGCAACTACAGCAATTGTTGAGGAAAACATATGTCCTGCATGAACTGTATTGTCGTCATCTGACCAACAACAATGGATGTGAGTGAAGGGTTTTCCGTCTTGAGTCCGGGCAATATTGCCTGATAGACTAACCAGTTCTGAAGGGTTTTCAAGTTGCCTCTTGATGTAAATCCCTTCGTTGTTCATGTAACCATAGATATTATTGCGGGTCCGCCCAATACCACTGGTAATTGCTGCAGCATTGAAGCCTACTTCTTCAGCAAGTCTCTGCAAAGTGGCGTGAATTTCCTCTCCTGGATCAATCCTTACCAACAAGTCTTCATCGCTTCTAGTCCATTCCATGGTTTTCCCAATAGCATTCGCCTATTGGTCATAACGGTCATTCTTGTTCTAGATTTTTTTGATAAACCGTCGCCATAAATCGCTTTGCCTGTTCCAAATCATGGTATTTGCCACCAACTGGAAGTGGGCCAAAAACGCCCCATCCTTTACGAAGTAACATTATTCTACGCTTGGGTTGACGCTTTGACAGACGTAATTTTTTCCATTCATATCTTTGCCCATCGGCAAATAAGTGAGTAGATGTAACTGCGTATCGTTTTGGAATTAACAGATAAATAATATGCAAGGATAATAGTACATCCCAAATGATGCCATAAATTATTGAGGTATTTGATAAAGATATTAGCGCCCAAGGTAAACTCATCATTGCGGCCATGGAAAACAAATTACCCCATTGGCGGATTACTTCTTGAGGACCTTCACTGGCCCAAGCAAATCCGCCATTAGGTAAATCCCCTAGTTCTGGTATGTCGCGTTTTTGTTTTGTTAGCCAAAATGCATCCCAGAGTACAATCGATGCAAGTACACCAATTACAAAAATAGCGAATGTATTTGATGATGGAAGATCTATAATTGTCATCTAAATCAGCCCTGCATACCTTTTCTCATGCGACCAATGAACAGCACAATAACTACTAAAATCAACACTAGCAAAATTATTGTCACTGAGTCAAAACCACCATCATTGCCAGATTTTCCCTCAAGAACATCGGGTGTACCATCCCCGTCATCATCTTGATCCTCGAATAAATCAGTGGTTTGACCATCTGGGCAATTTATGTTATCTGGGGCTCCATCATTATCGGTATCCTGCCAAACACATGGATCAAGTGGCCATTTATCCCGTGAATCAATAAAGCCATCATTATCATCATCATCATCATACACATCCGGTCCACAAGAACGACTATTTGCCAAATCAAACCAATTACTTTCATCACAAGACTGAGTAAAGTCTTGATCTGAATCAAGTAATTTAACTTCTAATTGAACTAATTTCTCAGATTGTGCACCCAATTTATCGGCTACCGTGACTTGTAATATGTGGCTGCCTGGGGAATCAATAATCATTAGATGGGATGAATTAGTAGAGGTGTGACGGTAAATTTGATTGCCCCCATCATCAAATAATGTCCATGTGTAAGTCAACTCTGTTGGTAAATCTAAATCATCTGTAGCATTAATAATTGATGAGAACTCTGTTTGCTGCATAATCAAATCTGATGAATCTGGTGAATAGATGGTGAATTGTGGTGCAGCATTGATTTGCAGGACGAAGGTTATTGCTTCAAACAAGTCTTCAGTCATTAAATCATCAAGCGTTGTAGTTTGAATTGGATGACCAATTGATTCAGCATTTACTGTAAGCGAGGTTAATGATTTCTCGCCCCCTAAAGCGTCTGATGTATAGGTCATTATGTTGATTGAAGGTGCCATACCGCTTGCTAAAAAGGAGATTGTAGAACCATCCGAATAGCTTGCTTGTAACTCATAATCGCCAAATTTTACCACATTATCAAGTTTAGAAACAAGGTTTACAGATTCAAAAATTTCAAGTGTCGCTTCATCCCAAAGTGAGATATTTTCTTTAATTTCTGGTATAATATCGTACATCTGCAGGTTTGTCGCCCCACTAAATTCTATTAAGCCAATTATCGATGTAGCAAGTACAGATAAAGGATAATTCTCAACGGAAATTGCTGTTGAACAATCAATAATGGAATTTTCAATAGATAGTCTAGAAACAGCATCTACGTCATCTGCATGTAAATCAACCCCGACATTATATCCAGTGATTTTGACATTTGATAGCACAATATTATCAGAAAACCTACCATGATGGCTGATTAGTCCTGTTCCAATACCTTCACCATTTAGAGTGATATCTGATAAAATTCCTGAACTGTAATCAAAATCAATGGCTGGTGCGCCGGTTAATTCTACATCTTGGAGATTTATTGCTCGGTTATAGGAACCGGTAATAGCAGGCGATTGCCCCACATTGCCGGTTACATTTTTGATAATGAATTGATCATTGATATAGTCTAATTTCAATAAACTTCCAGCACCATCAAAATCTGTGCCAATTAATCCAGTCAGTTCACCAGTCACACTAGTTAGCACTAAGCCATCCGAAGATCCGCTACCAACTGTTATGTTACTCAGTGCTAGATTGGTTTGACTGGCCCTAATTGCCGGGCCTCCGCATCTCTCCAATGAAATATCAACAAGAGTCAGCGTGATTTCTGCTGCTTGGTTTGTCTCAATACAACCGCTACCTGCATCACTCAGTTGTGAATTAGTGAGGCTAAAAGATGCATTCGCACTAGAAGAAAAGGTAATCAGCGGTTCGGTTGAAAGAGAACGAGCAAAGATAAGGTCGTCTCCCTCAAAGGTACCAGAATTAGCTATCAAAACTGCTGGTGAGGCCTCTAAGATGTTTGAACCAGTAAGTTCTATTGTCGAATCTTCAGATTGGCCGAGAATAACTCCAGCCCAGCGGTCGCCAAATCCTGTTGAGGTAATAGTTGCTTGACTCGCCCTAAGCATACCTTCAACAGTAATAGTGAAGCCATCTGCAACTCGTAAAACAACATCGCTAGAGATGGTTAAAGAATGCCCTGATGGGATTATCCAATCGCTATCAAGGTAATATGGGCTCCAGACCGAATCTAGTATAACATCTGCCAAATTAATCTCATTGACCTCGATTTGCGAGATGATAAACTGGTGCGACTTGGATTTGCTTGTGTCCCAGGATATTACTTGATTGAAACTATTAAACGATAGCAAAATACTCTCATCCGAACCAGTATAGTCTTGCTGACCATCGATTAAACGTGCAATTGCTTGAATGATTACTTCTCCCGATTGATTGGTTGGATAAGATACCCCTTGGTAATCAATCAATGCGTTGGGCAATGGATTGCCACGATCGATAACCGAGATGTAAAGCGATGATGTGACATTTAGTGATGATGTATTAGGTACTGTGACTTGACCATTAACCTCACCATTTTCTACTTGTAAATGGCAGTTTGAAGCAAGGGATAAATCAAAATTGAAAATGAGTGATTGTGTTGCTATTTCACCATCACAAGACCAAGAGACATTGCCATTAACTGTTGCTGATTGTTGATTATCTAAGCCAGATATACGGCCCGAATCGGTGATTGAAATTGTGCCCGAGTTAATCGCTGCATTAATTCCAATTATGCTGGCATTATCACTAATTGAGATTGTTGCTCCTGTTTGCATGACTAGCTCAGTATTATCGATTAATAGCACTGCATTATCCTCTAAGATTAAATTACCAGTAAGTTCTTGCAATCCAGTATTGGATTGAATTGTAATAGCAGTATTTGATGATATAATCCAATCCCCTGATGGAACGACTGGGACTTTAATTGATTGACCCGCCACACCACCATTCAAGGCTTTGCTAACTCCTGTCCCATAGATACTAGCAGTTACTATTGAGCCATGAGAGAATAACGGAACTAAAACTTCGCCGTTTTCACCACTTTCCATTTGGAAGGTGTTTACAATAACTTCCGCTTGAATGGGATTTCCTGACATATCAGTAATTTCTATCTCAGTAAGTAGGAATTCTGCGCTTATTGAGGTGCTAATGGCTAAACTGCCTGTCGAACCATAGTATAGAGCCCCATCTCCAACAGCATCACTGAAAGCCGGATTCGAATTTATTGTAGCTAAATCTAATACATAAGCTTCAGAAAATTCCTCAACATCTAGAGATATGTCATGCAATTCTGCTGCCCAATGGTATATTGTTGAATGAGAATTCTGGCCCATTAGTAGCCCTTTGCTCTGGAATTTTGTCTCTAGATGGTTTACTACTAATTGGCCTTCAACTAACTCTATACCATAGTTCTGACCACCTATTGAAGCAATAGATTGGGCAGTTAAATGGCTTTCCTGAACTAGTACTCCAGTTGAAAAGTTACCAGTTTGAAGGTTAGAAGCAGTTATTGTTGCGTACCAAGCCTTGCAGCCAATAGAATTGTAATCACCTGAATCATAAGACTTAGCGGTGGCCAAGTTCTCCCAATTATGATCACCTCCAATAATGTCAACGGCAATAGAGTGGCGGCTTGCAGTGGATGAAAGCACGTCACCGGTAATTTCGGTATTTGTATTCCTGGTTACTATTCCGGCTTCATCAGAGGTAAAAGCGGAATTATTGATCAACAAATTCCCTTCTTCTGAAGAACGTAATGCATATTGTTGCCCAAAAATTGAGGAGGCAATAATCTGATGGTTACCTAGACCTGTTAACGAAATACCATACCTAGCATCTGCTATGCTAATGTTTTCGATACTGCAGTTTCCGTCACAATCTTGTTCGATTACCGGGAGGTTTGTATCCACAGACCCAGTAAAATCCACATTGTTAATTCGAGCCCCGGTGGCACTGTTTGATTTCAGTAGTTGATTGCCATCTGCTTGTACATCATCAAGAGTAAAATCGTCAGCATTTGACAAATCGGCAAGTAATGTAACATTGTTTGCTTGTATCTCACCGGCTTGAAATTGTACACCGGAATTTGTTGCTAAGCCAACTGATGCAATATTCAAAGTGATATTGTTGGCGGTTAAATCTCCAGAACTAGCAGTTATCGCGACGCCGACGTTAAAGAATCCACTATCTTCGATGATAGCAGAGCCAGTTGAGCTTATACCAATCGCTGAATTATTAATTGAACCATTATTGAGGTTTAATGTGCCACTATTCAATATCGCCTCGTTGTCAATTGCCTCTGTACTGAATTGATTGATATGGCATGTCCCCAAATTTTTAATCCCGATGTAAGAGTCTATCACTGTGAGATTTTCAATCGTTAAAGCACCATCTGACCGGATGCCAGCGTTTGAGTTTTCAATAATTACATCTTCAAGAATTGCTGTACCTGTGGAGGTTATGACAAGTCCTTGCCAAAGACCGACACCATGTGAGGTTGGTGATTGGGGTTGAGCACTGGAGAAAAAGTGGGTTTCTTGAGCATTTAGAGTGCCGGCAATCTCAATTCTGTAGCCGTCACCACCGTCTACAATAACTCCAGGCGAAATAGTCAAAGATGCCCCTTGAGCAATAGTAATATTACCAGACAATATTTGGTTTTCTGACCAAGTAATGTCGTTATTAATTACGGTCTCTGTTGATGATACCGATAATGGTGCTATTGAAATTAGCAGTAAAACGACAATTGTGAGCGGCACCAAACCCCTTTGTCGCATATTACATCCTTTGCCGCTAACACATATCAAACCAAAGGCTTCTAGTACAAATTTAGCAACCTAGATATTAATTTGAAAAAAAGATTTGTTGGTGGGCCCGCCCGGATTTGAACC
>CAXHFO010000031.1:0-12626 GCA_964015895.1 uncultured Candidatus Poseidoniales archaeon | reverse complement strand
GATAATTGTGGATGTTTGAAGATTGATAAACAATGGATTGATGAAGATAAAAACCCGATTGAATTAACTGTTTCAACCGCGCTTTATAGTCCAACAACTAACTTGATGGACCTAACCATGTCAAGTCCACAGTTAATCAAACCGGATATCGAACTGTTCGTCACAGTTACTGTCCATGATATCAAAGGCAATGTACATCTGACAAATTTACCAGAAGCAGCAGTCACACCAATCAATAATATTGCTGACACCCAACCCCCTGCCCGATTAGTTGAGATGGAGTTGAGCGACAGACCTAATGATGATGGAACTGGGCTATTGTTTACTTTTGATTTGAGTGATGCGAGTGATGTTGGTTCCTATGAGATATATGCTGCATCAAATCCATTCACCAGCGTCGTTGCAGGAGGTGGCGGACCAACAACACCAATTGCTATATTGGATAGAAATCCAGAACTTCCCCATTTGATTGAGATTGTTGCAGGCGACATGCCTGTTGTCACGGGACTAGAAGTATGGGCTACTGTTGTGGCAAGAGATACTGCTGGTAATGCGTACTTAGATGACCTAACTGTAGTATTAAGTCAATCTGTTGATGATGGTTTTGATGGCTCGGGAGATTATATTACGCCGATTGAAGACCTTAGAGCAGAATGGTTTGATCAAGATGAGATATTAGTTTCGTGGAGTGGCGTCAATAACGGTGAAATTAGAGGATACAAGATTTATATTTCAGACGAAAATTTTGATGATATAGATTCGGCAATCGAAATCGGTGAGGTTTTGGCTTCAACTAATTACTTGATTGACGAAGAGGTCTTTTCTGATCTCGACAATCAAACTACTTGGTATGTGGCAGTATCTCCATTTGATGACTACACAACCAGATCTTCGGTAATTGCTCTGGAAGTATTACCAGATGATGTAGCTGCTGTAGAAACACCTGAAGATTCCAATGAGAATAGTGACTTTAGTTCACTATTAACTACAACAAATCTACTAGCTGCTGGGTTGTTAATTGTTGTACTGTTCTTGCTGGTTACTATCGTTAGGTCTAGAGGCAACCAACGTATGAGAGATAAATCATGGGAACTACAAGAAGCCACGTGGGGAATTCAAGATGATTTGGGCTGGGATGATGCAGCGCCTGTCAGTGTTGCTCCACAAGTTGCTGCGCCGCCACAAATTACTCCACAGGTTCAGGATGATATTTATTCCGCAGCTCAAAGGATTGATAATTCAAACCCATATCAAAGAGACCTATACCAGCAGCAGCAACCTGTTTTGCAATCACAAAATAGTGCCTTACTCAATGAATTAAATAATGAACAAACCCCTAAACCAAAAATCGATACATCATTTTTGGACGACCTATTGTGAGGCGATTGATTGGCTGTTAGGCCTAGAGAGTCAGTATTTACCACAGTAATGTGGGATGGTGAATCTAGTATTGCTGATTTTACAGACCACATCGCAAGGTTAGAAAATCATGCAAAGCGGCTGCGCATCGAACTGCCAGATGATCTACCTGCTGTGATAGCTAAGGAGGTTTGTCGCTTCATCAATAGTCATGACGAACACCAGAAGTTGCTTCTTACAATTCGTTATTCAACTTCAGATAAGATTTCATTGACCTCAAGGCCTTTGCCAAAACTAAGATCCAGTAAAATTCATGGCAAAACTAGACCACTAAAAAAATGGCTAGGGGAAGTTACTGGAACAAAACATGGAGATTGGAAACCATATCTTGATGCTCGTGATGATGCTGAACAAAGCGGGGCAGATATTTCAATACTAATCGATGAATTTAGTATTGTAGATACCGATAGAGCAAGTGTAGTGGTAATAGACGAGGATGGGACTGCTTACGTTAGCGATAGTAATTTAGGAGTATATGGTATTACTAATCAAATAATCATTCGCAGTTTGAACTCGATTGGAATACCGGTTATGAAAGCGCGCTTGAATGAACGAATGGTTGCTAGATGTGAAGAAATATTAGTTTCTGGCACTGGTATTGGATGTAGTAAATTAGTAACTATTGATGGAGAAATAATTGGCCGAGAGAAATCGTTAATTTTTGAGAAATGTCGTGACCTACTTTCTCAACATTATTCTAACCCGGACACTTGGACAAACATGTGCGAGTATCTACAATAGATGGTATCAATGCATTGGCATCTATTTTGATAGATGACCAATTACTTGGTAATGGAGCGATTGAATTCGGCTCTCCTGATCTAATAATTATGAATTCTGGCGGCCCAGCTTCCCACTTAGCCAATAATTCTCTACTATGCGGCCCGAGTAATACTAGAATAGTAATCAAACAACCTTCATTGCTCAAAACCGAACAAAAATACGATGCTCTATCAGGTGAAATAGTGATTGACTATGATAAATTAAACTTCACCGCTGAAATCGAAGAATGGAAACATGGATGCTGGTACCATGCCAACATAATTTCAGCAAAAAGTTTGGCTGATTTGTTCAACAAATTAACCGAACTGACCCCTAATGTCGAGTTTTTATTGAATGGTGATGAATTACTACCAAATGGTCCGTTTTGGTCTGGTGCAATATCTTATGATTTGGTCCAGTGGACTCAGCCATTAAATCTAACAAATGTGGCTGTTGAAGGAGACGTTCTTGCTGTTATGTGGCTTGTTGAAGATTATGTTATTCACTCAAACCTATCGAATGAGTATCGAGTGTTGGGGACTAATTCTAAATGGGTTGACCTTGTTTTGAAAGCGATTGATAGTAACGAAATTATTTATCAAATAGCAGAACAGTTACCAAATGATTTTATTGAAAAATCAACTCTTTCTGATTTAGAACACATCGCCAGTATTGAAAAAATAAAGCAAGCTATCGCTGAAGGTGTCTTGTATCAGGTGAACTTTGGTAGATTTTGGTCTGGTAAATTAGTTGAAGCACCTTTGACTATATTTCAACGATTATGTTTAATCAATCCTGCACCATTTTCAATCTTTATTGAAGCACAAGATATAGGATTGGCAATTGTTTCATCTTCGCCTGAAACGATGTTAAGAGCAAAACGGGGTCGAATATCTACTGCCCCAATAAAGGGAACTGTGACTAGGGGGGCTGACCAATTAGAAGACGGCGCGATGATTGCATCAATGATTTCCGACATAAAAGAAAGGTCTGAACATCGTATGTTAGTTGATTTGATGCGCAATGAACTGTCTGCTGTATGTGATATTGGAACTGTTAATCTATCTCGTTTTGATGTAGAATCTTATGCGAATGTCCACCATTTAGTATCTCATATTGACGGCAAAATTGGCCAAGGTAAAACTAGTGCTGATGCATTTGACAGTTTATTTCCGGGGGGCAGTATTACGGGGTGTCCCAAAACAATGGTTTGCGCTGTCATTGATCAGATTGAACAACAAAATCGTTCATTTTATACTGGATCTGCTGGCTGGATTCAACCTCATTCAGGGGATTGCTCGTGGAATATTTTGATTAGAACTCTTGAGGCGCATAGAAACGGCAAACATTGGTACGGAAAGGTTGGCGCTGGAGGTGGCATTACGATAAGATCAAAACCTGAGAGTGAGGTAGAAGAAACGGTTTGGAAAGGGCAAGCTATTCGAAAGGTTTGTGGCTGGCTACCGCCTGAATTTGATAAAACAAATGTTGGGAAATTAGAGCGAACTTCGTTAGAAATTGAGAATTTGTTTAACTATCAAAAATCGGGGGATATTTTCGCAATAACCGATAACACAAATGAACTAAATTTACTCAAGGGACGCGTGTTAATTATTGATAATCTTGATTCTTTTACCCTTAACATTGCCCATGCGATTGCCGGACTAGGTCGAGATATATGCATCATAAACGGTAGAGATTCTGGTGCTAACCAATTAAGTAATGATAACCGGTTGTTAAAGGCATTAACTCAGTATCGGCCGTCACATATCATCATCGGCCCTGGACCAGGAAAACCACAAGATTCGAAATTAACCATGGCAATGGCTAATTTATCTCTAAATGAACAATTAAACATCCCTGTACTAGGGATTTGTTTAGGCCACCAAGCATTAGGGTTGGCCGACGGTTATCGGCTCATCAAAGACCCAAACGGAGCCGTTCATGGCACTCCGGTAAAGTGTCGCAATGATAGTTCAGGACTATTTGCTAAACTTAGCAAGTCTGGAACTTATGTGAGATACAATTCATTACTGATAACCCAATCAAAGGACAATATGTTACTGCCAAATATATTTGATGAAAGTGGCGCAGTAATGGGCCTACGCCATAAATCAAAAAACATACATAGCGTTCAATTCCATCCAGAATCAATCGGTTCCTCCAAAGGAATGCAAATTTTCAGTTCATTTTTGGAACTACAATCGGATGCTTGAAGAATCAAGACCATTTGCAATAACATGAGGGAGTTACATGCCGACATGCAGGTTCTGTTTGGGAACTTTTTCCAGAGACCAATTCATTCATGGAAATGGTCCCCGTGCTCAAGTTTGTATTCGTTGTGGAGTAGACCGTAAAATGGCTTCAGAAGAAGAAATAGCGAACCTCTACAATGAAAAATTACGGAATGCCAGATTATCACTGGTTGCCAGACGATACAGTATGTTCCTATACATTCCAGTCCTGTGGACGCTTTGGGGGATGTATATCAGTTCAGTAGACCCTTGGGGCCTTTACTTCTTGTTTGTCCTAATTGGTTTAACACTATTTGCTCCTGTTTGGTTTTTCATCCGCAGTGCTCACTTTGCCGGCAACCTTGCAAGACTGACACCAAATTATGAAACACCAAAGGGTCACTGATTATTTGGAATGGATCTTAAGCACATCTCCGTCGCTTAACTCATAATCTGCGCCAACTGCTCTACGAGAGCGTCCGTCTACTCCTTTGATGAACCCGTCACCTAAGTCACTGTGAACCATGTATGCTAATTCCTTTGCAGCCAGTCCGACTGGCACTACAAAAGCATCTGGTAGCACTTTACCATCACCATCAGTCCATTGACCTTCATCTTGTACTGGATATACTACGATATGGTCTAATTGATCGAACAATACCTTATCGATTATGTCAGAAACCCCAGTGTTCCCGCAAGTGGTTAATTTTTGACTCATCTTTTCCAAGGCTTCAATCTGTTTGGCATTCAAATTTTCTTGCTGAAGAATTTCAAAGGAAGAGTTACCTGATTGATAATCGATTATGCCTGCTGAAGACGCCCGCATTAATGCCAATTCCATATCTGCCATACAAGGGATTATTATTCCATTAGCATGGAGTTTAGCAATAACTCCTTCAGGTGACATATCATACTTATTTGCCGCAATATGAATGGGGAATAACTCACTTCTAAGACAAGTTGCGAGTAAGCCAAGAGTTTCGGGACTCCAGTCCCACGGAGGACTAGAATCACTGTTCTGTTGTTTGAATGATTCAAAACCTCTTGTAACTAGAGTTATTGAAGAACCGAGTCCAGTTAATTTTTCATGCAAGAAGCTCAAAATACCTTTTTCTCCTTCTGACTGTACTCTCCTTACACCTCTAGCCCAACTCTCCTCAAGTAAGCCTAAAATCCAATTATCTAATTCTTTTGACAGGAAGTCAATTTCTTGTTGTACCGAAGACGCAGCATTGGTTGAATCTAATTCAGCAGCCTTTGGATTGCCTTCAATGTCTGTTGTACCGGCAGCATCAACCACTTGGATAAGTGCATCACAATTAGACAAATCGGCAAGGAAGGCGTTGCCTCGGCCCCTTCCTTCACTAGCTCCCGGTACTAAACCTGCTACATCTACCAAATAGCAGGGCACTAATCGCTTAAAACCAATACAATCACCTGTCCGAGGTTGGCAAATACTGCCTTTGCGAGGGTCATCGGGAGAAACCGGTGCTAAACGTCCATCGGCCTCATAGCGTTGCCGTAACTCTTTACATGGGCAATCAAGTCTTGCAGAAATGAAGGCAACTCCTACATTCGGTTCAATGGTACAAAATGGATAATTAGCAATATCGACTTTAGCAAGTGTTGCGGATGAAAAAAACGTTGATTTACCAACATTAGGCTTGCCCACTAAGCCAATCTTCATAGGAATTCTCCAATCATTCGCCTAAAATTGCCGCAATTAAATCGGCTTTTGTTCCTGTTTCAGCAACACCTTTCTCTTTGGCTATTGAGACTAGTTCTGCTTTCTTTAACTTATTCAGGTCAGATTTTGACATTTCTTCGCTTGCCTCAGACTCTAACACTTCAGCATCTGGTGAAGAATACGCTGCAGCAATCTCTGCTAATGCAATATCTAGTT
Organism: uncultured Candidatus Poseidoniales archaeon; assembly: GCA_964015895.1. Lineage (GTDB taxonomy): Archaea > Thermoplasmatota > Poseidoniia > Poseidoniales > Poseidoniaceae > MGIIa-L1. The sequence goes on along the minus strand of CAXHFO010000031.1, from coordinate 6,308 downwards.
CTGGAAGGTTGATGTTGCCGTCGCTGTCAAGATCAATCGCAGCAACAAGTTCGTCTACTTCCCAAGGCGGGAAATCTCCAACATCGCTTTTCACCAAAGCTTGTTGAAATTCGAACCCATCAATGCTACCTGAATCATCTAAGTCAATTGACTTGAAAAAGTCGAATACCGTTTGGCCATTACTTTTGAGATAATCAACCAGCATCATCAATTCCTTAGCAGGGCCTTTATCTTCCTCAGGCGCCTCTTCAACGGGTTCTTCTTCTGGGAATTCAGTAATTTCGTCATTGTGTAAGGTTGCAGACACGGCTATGACCGTCGAGCCCCCATCATCTTCGCTTGAATCGCCAATCATCAATGTGGTATTTACGCCAACTCCTCGGCCTAGCAGTTGTTGAATCGTGGTGTTAGTCCCTTCAACTAGCGTGTATATTTCAACGTCTGAAATTTTAGAGCCAACCTCGGTGATTTTCAGTGAGGAGGTACTAGTTCTAATCAAAACTAAAGTCGCTAAAATAACTGAAATAGGAACTAGGTAAAACATGGCTGCGGCCACCAAATAAAAGCCCGATGTTGAGGCGACTACCTCTTCAACTCCTGAATCCAAGACGGCTTTTTCGGTGAAATCTCCAATCAGCATAGTAATTGTCGCGGTTAATCCTCCAAGCATCATAAACCATACAGACATGTTCGCTCTTGGTGGTTCAGCTAATTTGTTACCAGATGCTAATGGATAAGATGAGAACATTGCCGATAACATCATCAAGCCTCCAACTGTATACATGAAGCCATTGTCAATTGTGGAAGACATTGTTAGCATTTGATTAGTTCCAGTGATGGTGTCCATTGCGGTAAAGTAACTACCTACGGCAAATATTGGCAACAAGAACATTGCTAGTGTTGCCGATAATGCTCCAGGGTTTTTTAGAATTCCACTAGAATTGGATGACGCAGTGGCTAGGAGATTGACTGAACCGGCAAATAGCGGTAACAAAGAAAACGTTAGTAACAATGCTCCAACATTCTGCAATAGGTCTCCTGCATTTGCAGCGGTCATAAAAAATGGTGGCACTGTTACAAACAGCAGTACCATATTTGCATTTAGCAAAGAGCCAGACCAAATTGGGACATTAGCCGCATGAGGGATTACGTGGTATGCTAAAGCAAACATTAGGATAAGTGGAACCCAGCCCTCAATTATTCGCTCTGACATCCATGCCATTTGGGTAATATCTGCTGTTTCTCCGATTACATAGTACATTGAAGCAACTAATTTTGCAACTATTGCCATAATGAGGAACCATGCTGTTACTGAAGTAGTGCCTTCGTCTCGTTGTGAGTAAGTTGCTAATACATTTATTAGCAGTGCAGTGAAAAATAGGCTCGAAGCCAGATAATTCACCATAAGTGAAATTAAATCTCTAATGGTTTGCTCATCAGCAATATCGGCAAATTTGAAGATAATTGGGATTAAAATTAGATTAAAAGAAAGAGCGGCGGTATACAGTAAAGCAATCATCGAAGCACTTGCTTCACTTGCCAGGCGATTGTTACCAGTGCGAGCCACAGCAACCAAACAGCCACCAATTAGGAGATAGGTGAAAGAGATTAACATTACAGCTGAAGTGAAATCGGCTAATGCTGAACCATCATCGTATGACCAACCAATACTCGCTAAGGAATCCAAAGCAGTAGGATCATGATTATGCCAAATTGCAATAAAACCAGAAATGACCGTAAGAATGAACCATCCTGTTCCATATTTGATCCAAGTTCTACTGCCACTGCCTGGCTCATCCTTGAATAGATCAACAAGGCCAACTGGCGCTTTATTCATCAAAAATAAGGCAAGTTGCCTCAAGGGGGCTCCCATTGTCCCCACGCCATTGTTTACGTAATAAGATACAACCAACAATATGGCTAATAATATTGCTGCTGAAATAAAAACTGGTTCCATATTTACAGCCCCGTTATTCAACGACTACCTCGCCGATTAATGTTGCAACTATAACTCCAATTCCAACCAAGATTCCTACTAGATAATACCAAATCCCACTGCCGCCAAGATTACCAATTAATGGTACGATATCACCTAGGATTGGCATTGTATCCCAACCAAATACATTAGCAAAGAGAGCAAATAAGCCAAATACACCAACAAACATCAGGGTAAGCGCCACTCGCCCCATAGATGGTTGGCCTGTTCCAACTGTCACATCCGGCAATATTGAATTATTCATTTCATCTCACCCATTGACCCCGAAGGGGTCATTCCAACCCACCAGTAGAGTGGTGATAAACATTCACTAGGATAGCAATGAAAAGTCATCATAGGGAACGGAGATTCTCGATTCGATTTCCCCGACGTGGTCTTGAAATTCCTAGCGGCAATGGAAGGGCTGATTCTAGCGCCAATTCTTGTTGCCAAATCGCTTGACACTCACATGACAAGCCATTGAATTCTCGTAAATCTCCTGACACTGCATAGCGTTCAATAGCTGCAACAACAAACTTGTCACAAATGCCACAATTGTGGGCCCCGCGGATTTTCCCACCAGCGGTTGGATGAATGATTAATCGGCAAACTTGATCTTCTGAACCATTGGTTCCACCTTCTGGGTAAATTATGGGATGTGCCCGTTTTATCATCTCAACCAGCGACCACAGCCACGGTGGACGGTACTCATTATTTCTGTGAAGGCGGTCAATGACTGTCCCACGCTGAATGTTCATTGGATTGACAGATATTTCATCACTCTGGCTAGCCACATCTTTAATCCATCTAACCCCATGTTCAAGAGCATCAATTTCATTCATGAATGGCGGCTTAAACATTAGGTAAGTCTTGATGCGCAAGTTGTATTTGCTTAAGTTTGCCACCGCTTTATCCCAGGCTTTTGTCGAAAAGCCCTTGTTGACATGGAAGCGCAATACTTCATCATCATAAGCCTCTAATCCAACTGCTACCGTAAATGACGGGTTTATTTTGGTAGCCCAAGACAACTTAGCATCGGTAAGTTGCTCGCAGCGGCTTTCAACGATCAGTTCCTTATTCATTTCATAGCATTCTCGCAGAACTGTTTCTTGAAACTCAACAGGTATTTCACGGTCCTCTAACAAAGAGCCCGAAGTGTATATTTTAACCATCTTTTGGTCCTTAAAACCATCATGTTGGGCTTTAGCAGCCTCCCATTGAGCATGTAAATTATCATTGGTAACATCGTCTCTTGTATCGTTGAAGTAACCACAAAAGGTACAGCCACTAGACCACCACCAATGACAACCTTTGGTTCTAAGAATAACGGTCACAGCACTACATGGAGTACCATCTGGCAGAGTCTCTGGAGTGACATAAACTGTGGCTGGATGGTTTGCATCCCACGATTGTTGCTTTGCCAGAGCCCAAGTAGTATTGGCTGGCGCTTTGACCAAATGATGTATTTTAGCAGGTTTTTCATTGCCTCCAACTAAAGTCAGTGAGATTTTATTAGCCATTTAATCACCTCTCTTAGTTTTGAATAATATAGTTGAACCCGCCTGCACGAATTGCCCTTTTGGATATTTTGGATTACCTGATTCGGCCGATTCTACAACCGGGGTAAACAATTTGGCTGGAACTCTAACATCAACTCTAGAGCCCAATCGTATCATTCCATACCGCTGACCTCGTCTTAGTTTATCGTCTACTTGCGTCCATGGCACAATGGTTCTAGCTAATGCGCCAGAGATTTGGCAAACTTCAACTCGATATTCCCCTTCTGCAAGTATTACAGTTCTAACTCGCTCATTATGTTCGCTTTCCTTTTTCATAGCAGGTAAGAACGGCCCTCGGCGACGTCCTTGACCGGTTCTATGTTCCATTCTCTCAATGACACCAGCGCATGGTGAACGATTAACGTGAACGTCAAGTGGTGACATGAAAATGGCCACCCGGTATACATCATTTTCCGATTCTTCACCAACATCTACTGATTCAAATCTCTGCTCTGTGGCAAAAGATAGCGGTTGTTCAATCGCTTCAGGAAACCATGGACCAGTCAATTTGTCAGATTCTACTATATCGCTGTCTTTTTCCTCGTTTGATGGCCTTCTACCGGTCGCTCTTTCTCTTCTAACAAACATTACATGGCCGTCTGCAGGTGAGACAAGTACTCCTTCTTCGCTGGGAATTTTCCGGTCTGGGTCTCGCCAAAAATTAGCAAAAAAGGCCGCCATCATCCAACATAGTACGCCAAATAAGTGAATCAAACCGTTTAATGAATCAATTAGAACGCCGATAATTATGGCACTTGACCCCATCATGAAGGTTATCAAAACCGGGGCATGACCGCCCCTAGCAAGGCCGCCCATTGTGCATCACCTAGTTATCTGCCCAAGGATCTTCATCGTCTGCCCATGTAGTAGCTACTGGAGTTGCCTCAGGTTCTTCGGTTGGCTCAGTAGATTCGTTTGTAGGCTCTTCTGGTGCTGCTTCACTTTCGGCTGCTGACTCCTCGACTACTGGCTCTTCTTCAGTGGGCGACTCGGTCTCCTCTGACTTTGTTCCACCAACAGATTCTTCAGCTTCATCGATCGTCATTTCAGCTGCTCTTGCAGTGACCATTTCTTCGACTCTGTCTTCAATGGCTCTTGCCATATGCTGCGATTTTCTCTCTGATTCAACTGCTCGCTCAATCATCTCATAACGTTCTTTGATTGCCTTATTTAGGTCTTCAAACAGAGTCATGTGCGACACGTACCAATCATCTCTAGCCTTCATTTCAGTAACTGCTAATTTCAAATCATCATCAAGCTCTGTTGCAATATTGAATATTTTTCCAAGACGGTCTTTTTCTCGGGAGTATTTTTCTTCCATCTTTTCAAGTTCTGGCTCTAAGTGTTCAACACGCTTGTCAGCCTTAGTCGCCTTCATTTCCAAGTCCCTGATTCTGAAATCTTTTTCAGCGATAAGAGATTCTTGTGCCTCTTTCTCGATTTCTCTTTCAATAATCTCTTTTTCTAGAACTTCATTTTCAGCCCTTACATCCAGTAAGTCTTTTTCTTGGGCTTCATATGCTGCGAATAGTTTCTGAAGCCTCTCGGTTTCAGTAGCAAGCGAGTCCTCAAGTTGGCTAATTCGAATCTCTGGGGTTATTGTTCCTTCATCCGCCATGCAATCACCTAGAGGATATCCTCTTCATTAACCCCGACTCACACACACCATATCAAAGGAACGCTTCAATAGTTCAACTTTAGCGTTTTACTAAGCCATTAGATATTGTCTGTTGCATTGACTAATTCCCTAGCAATACTAGTCTCTCCCATAGAGTGTCCAGCATCTGGTACAATGATTAATTGGCTTTCTGGTAACGCTTTATGCAATTCCCATGCACTAACTGTTGGGCATACCATGTCATAACGACCTTGAACAATAACCGTTGGAATATGTTTAACCTTCTCGGCATTATTGAGAATATGGCCGTCTTCAACAAATATTCTATTGATAAAATAATGGCACTCGATTCTAGCAAACGCAACAGCAAAATCAAGATCATCCGCTTTATCCAAATATTCTGGATCTGGAAATAAACGACTAGTGGCCATTTCCCATCTAGTCCATTCTTTCGCGGCTGCTCTTCTAATTTCAACATCTTCGTGCGTTAATCTTTGATAGTAAGCGGTGATTAAATCATGCCTCTCTTCAAGCGGGATGTGGTGTGAATATGGCTCAAAAGCATCGGGAAACACATGGCTTGCGCCGTGCTGGTAGAACCAACGCAACTCACTTTTACGGCACATGAATATTCCTCGTAAAATCAAACTTTGAGCCCTATTGGGATGATTTTGAGCATATATTAATGCTAAAGTTGAGCCCCAAGAACCGCCAAATACGTGCCATGACTCAAGACCTAAATGTTCTCTTAATGCCTCGATATCAGCAACGGAATTTTGCGTGTTATTTTCTTGTAATTCCGCATATGGTGTAGATTTACCACAGCCTCGTTGGTCAAATTGAATTATGTCAAATTTTTCTGGATCGAAATATTGGCGATACGCGGGTTGAGAGCCCCCTCCAGGGCCACCATGGATCACTATTACTGGCTTTCCTGCAGGATTGCCACTGCGTTCCCAAAAAATTGTGTGCAAACTGGATACTTGTAGCATTCCTGTTACATGTGGTGAAATTTTCGGATACAGCACTGAGTCTACTGATGGTTCGTCGCCCATGTACAGACTTTATACTCGCAGTTGGTAATGTTTTTCGATGGATGACACGATTTATTGCTGTCTCTTATACACATCTCCGAGCCCACGAGACCGCTGATAAT
>CAXHFO010000030.1:0-12816 GCA_964015895.1 uncultured Candidatus Poseidoniales archaeon | reverse complement strand
ATGATCAAACCCGATGCTAAAACCGATAGTATTATCCAAAACCATGACTTTACAATGTCAGTGGTAATTTCTACATAATCACCCAGAGTTTTTTGGTCGATTTTTGCTTCATCAGTTTGCCATTTAGTGCCGTAATATTCGACTGAAGTGCTAAACTGAATTGGTTCATCAGGGGTGAATATAGACCTTATCGATATATTGAGATACATTGTTCCATTACTAATTTGGTCGTCAGGGATTTCTGCCCAGGCTCTAACGGTAAAGTTAGAATCTAAAGTTACGTCATTTATTTCAAACGATCTTGGAAATTCAATTCCATCTTCATAAATCGCTCCATTAGGAGGGATAAAGGACATTTCCGTAAAGTGTGAACACTGTAGTTGAACAATAATTCCATCCATTGCATTTCCATCATTTCTTAGTGTCATCGCAATGTTAAACCGACCAATAGCATCAGTTTCTTCTACTAAATTTTGCACCGACCATGATATTTCTGGGGCGATTACCACATCAAAACTAATCAAAACTGGTTCTTGTATTGAATCAAGTAATGATATTGCAATTGAGACATTTCCATTAGCGAACGCACTTGCTTCATCATTCGCTGTAATACTAAGTCCGTTGATGTCGACAAAAGAATTTTTACTAATTTCAAGCGACGCAATATCTAGCGATAAACTAACAAAACTAGGGCTTTCAAGAATCTCAATCAAATAATTATCTCGATAATTTCCATCATTATATATTCTAAAACTTGCATCACAAGTCCTAGTTGGCAATAATTGAGAGCAATCATCAGAAATAAGGTCCGCATTTACCTCTCGTTGCCATAGTATTACAGTTTGTAAATCTACATGTTTTGCCCGATTAGCAGCTCCAGCAGGTGTTACTATTACCCTAACTTCAATTTCTGCCTCATTATTATTTGGTGATTGGAATCCGATTTCAAAAGTACGAATATCTGTTGGTTGGATAAACTCATCTTCATAGCCGCCAAAAATCGCAATTATCCATCCATTGTACTCTATTCTGTCAGATATTGGTGCTCCAGTAACTGGAGTTCCTTGATTATCAATTATTTGTAAATCAATACTAACCAGATTTTCGATATTACCGACGTTGCTAATGGTTACAGGAATTCTTGCGCTAGAATCTGGTGATAATGAGAGGGTAGTTTCTTGTTCTAATATTGATATATTTCTAAATTCCGACATCAATAAGTCAAAATTCCAAGTTGTGGTTAATTCATCTAAACTAGAAGTTGCTACCAATGAAAATCGTGGGCCTGACTCGAATAGCGGTTGTGAATTTACCACCTCTGGAACTTCTATCCACAAATAAATATAGCCCAATTGATTGGTGGTAAAATACTCGTAAGATGTTTGGTTTACGGTATTATTCATTGTCCATCCCCATAGCCAATTTGAGCTTGTTTGAATGGAAAATGAAACATTATCGTCAAACAGGCCATAATTGGTCATGTTAACTGCAAGGTTGGTTCTAATGCCTGGGTCTACTACGAATTGTGAGTCGCCAACTGCACCAAATTGTAGATTAGATTGTTTTGAAATTATTAGTGTGAATTCGCTTTCTATGCTTAATTGTGAATCAAGTGAAGATGTGGTGGTTATTACTGCATTAACTGTTTGATAGGGGGCATAATCATCACAGGTAAAATAGAATTTGAATTGCCTAACTTGTCCAGCCGATAATTGATAAAACTCAGGCAGGCTACTGCTTGAGATATTATCTGGAAGTGTCTGTTGAAAGGATATCTCATTAACTTGGTCTGCAAGATTCCTTACGGTAATAGAGGCTTCAATAGTTTCTCCTCGATGAATGATATGTCTTGTTGTAGAATCTAGCTCAAATATCTCATTTTGGGTATTAGCTCTACTATTTTCGACCATCGGTGTGAATATGCACAAGACCAAGACTAGTGCAACCAATGACCTGCGCATAGTTTCTGTAATACAATCAGCATATCAAATAATGCTATTTCTTGTGTGAAATTAAACAGGGTCTGGAATGGCCAGTAATATTTGGTCAACAGAAAACTCTGCGCCATTTAGTGGGACCTTTAGTTCAAATTGCTCGGCAACATTGGGGTCTATCTCTCCAAAGCAGCCAATGTGAATTCCATTTACACAGACTTTGGCAGCTCTGCCAGCCAACCAAGGTCCATCATTGTCCGGGAGCGGTGATATTTCATGATTTTTGGCACCTAAATCTCTCAAGAATGCTTGAATTTTCCCTCTAATTGCAGCAAATCCGCCACTTCTTTGGGCAACTAAGAATGCTAGTCTAGTTGAATTGTGGTGATCCCTTACAACAGTACCCAATTCGTAAACGCTTTGTGGCAAATCATGGTGGCGATTACTAGATAGTAATCTAAGCAAACCTGGTGTCAGGTATTGTCTAAGTAGTGTGTGGTCGATGGTAATTGGGTTGGTAATTCTAGTCACTTCTCCAACATTATCCCAACGCATCAAGGTAAACTGGTCATGGTCATTGGATAAGGTCAAGGATTGTATTTGCATCATACCAAGTCCTTGCATTGAATTTCTAATTCGTCTCAGAATATGATTGTCAGCTCGAGGAATTGCAGTCATGGGTGATTTTGCTACATCTGTTCCTAAATTTTCATAACCATGTCCAATTGCAATATCTTCTAGCAAGTCAACCTGATGTAGTATGTCAAACCTCCAACGTGGCATTGCTAATCTGACATTTTCCTCATCTTTACTGATTAGTATACCTCCCATCCGGTTTATTGCAGTTGAAATTTGACTTCCTTCTAATTTGCCCCCAAGTAATCCATCCAACAGTTTTGTCGATAATTTATGGGTAATAGCCTCTCCATTTGGCAAATGTTCAACTGACCCATCACACGCGGTTATTTTGACAGATTCAATAGTGCCACCATATTCTTCTAATTGCATAGCAATCAGCATCAAACATGCTTCACATGATCGATAATCCCAACCAGTTACATCGATAAAAAAGTCCGTTGTATCATTGGTGACAGTTGTATGATCTCCGTTTATTATTGGCGGGAAAGATAATATTTTACCATCAGCATCGATGATCACTGGATATTTTTCAAAGCCATCTAGTAAATGTGCATAATCAATACCTTTTGGATGTTCTAGCAAAATTTGTTTGATGGACATTTCATTGGTCATTGAAAGTGGAGTAAAGCGTGTGTCGTTTGTTACTGCTTTGACAAAAAATGGCGCTTTGATCTTAGATAGGTCATGAACACCTATCGATGCGCGCTTTCTTCCTCTTCCTAGAGCAAAGTGTAGTTTTTCTTGATGATCCATTAATGACTTGATGAATGCATCTGATTCAATTTGTGAACTTCCCGAATTAACACCTCTTACCACTGCGCCAATAATGACAGGTCTTATGTCCTCTAGTTCTCGGTCGACAATTAGTTCTATGTCGCCTTTTTTTACGTTCAGGTTGGGAGTTGCATTGGCGTGATGAATAAAATTCCTTATGGCCCTTGATAATGTTTCACCAGATAATAGGTCGGGACGATTAGGAAATATTTCGATGTCAAGTTTTTCCGAATCACATTTATCGATATCTGTGCCCAGCAGTGGTAGATTATCTGCGAGGTATTCGATGTCATGTTGGTAACCATGCTTTGATACTAGCCGGTCAATGAGTGATTGGTCTACAGAAATTGTTGGCATACTTTCACCTATCTTGCAAACCAGTGAGGCAGTGGCCGCTCATATCCTACTAGTCTTAGTCCACTTACTGCTGCTGTTTCATGATCAAGTGCTCTAAGGTTTTGTCTTGAGAGTGAATCGATGCTTTCCAATCCTATTCTTTGTAGGGTTTTGGATAGTTCAAAATGAATTTTATTTAACCAATTATTAATTTCAGGACCATCTTCTGATGGAGTTGCACAACACACTAACTTCAGACCAGCAGCACAAAATTTGACAATATCATCGGCATTTGCTGAAAAACCAAGATTAACCGCAGATTCGGTATAGTAATCTTGTAAATTTGCCTTGCTACTTCTACCGATTAATACTAAACTTGCCGGTTCTGAAATACCTGTACCGTCTTCAATCGATGTAATTGCCAAATCTGCTCTGTGGTAAGCAGAAGTTTTGTGCAAATAGTCAATGCGTCCTACTCCATTGCTGAAACTAAATGGTTTATCTTGACTTAGTAATGAACGTAGGGACACTAACATCCCGTCGATTTCTTCTGCATTCATACTAGGCAGACCCATCATGTCAATCACCATCCCGCCACATTGAGCTAGTTTTGGACCAATAAAGTTTAGATTAGCCTGGCTAATAAGGGCGAAATCAATTGCTCTTGGATTAGTTGATACAATAAATGGTTGAGTTTCTATTCGGTTGGCTGATGCACTATCTAACTCAAATTTCGATAGAATTTCTCCATCAGAGATCAACGGCATTAATGGTAATGGTAGTGCTATTGGGGTATTGGTTTCCCCTCTTTCGCCGATCAATGCTACAGTGTCGCAGGTGACGTAATTCATTTTGTGTGGTGTATCTGTTGGTACCAATCCAATTGTCGACATATCGCCTGAGGAAACAATATTAGTTGTCTCATAATTAGTTTTTGCACTAGTACATTCTAAGCATAAAGAGTCATTTGGAATTTGGAAATCTTTGCCATCTAATTCTTTGTTTATTTTTGTTAGTTCAGTTTTATTGACAGGTCTAAGTGTTACACCTTCTGGCGGATTAGGGCATCTCCCATTGACGATAATTAATCCACCACTCATTCCTGCGCCGGGATCATTGCCAATGTCTCCATCAACTACAATAATTCCATCTTTCATGCCACCTCCGACTCTTGAACCAGCATTGCCTCTGACAAATACCAGACCACCTTCCATACATGAACCAAGATCATCTCCACATCCGTCTAGAATCGTAATCTTGCCGGACTTCATGCCGTATCCAGCATAATTTCCTGCTGAACGTTCACAAGTAATGGTATTTCCATCGTTGCCCGCACCAAGATACGATTCCACATCGCCTTGAATGGTAAAGGTGCCTCCGCTACCAAAAGCTGCTGTCCAAGATCCTAATTTTCCTAGAGCCCTAATCTTGGCGCCTTTTGGCAATCCGGGGCACAAACCTAGTTCACCGTTTTTTGGAACGGGGTCTCCGGCATTTGTCCACCCAATTCGCAAAATCGCATTCTGTTCAGCAGCCGCTTTCAGTTTAGGACCTAATTTAGAATTGATGTTGAATGACCTAGCAACCACATCTAGAGCATCCGCCATGTGAGGATGTCAATGTAGCATGACCATATAGTCTTCTTTTCTATGGGGTTAATATTGATGTTTTAGCCATCATAATTATGATACGATTTGTTAATAGATATTCTACCGTGACACAGGGATTGTGAGACGATGGTAATCAAGGTAGCAATAAACGGATATGGCACAATTGGCAAACGGGTTGCAGATGCAGTTGATGCACAAGATGACATGGAAATTGTTGGAGTAACTAAGACTAGACCAGCCTTTGGTTGTGATTTAGCAGTTAGGAAAGGCTATCCGATTTTCTGCACATATGACGCAGAAGAAAAAATAGAGGCTTTTGCCGATGCTGGCTATACCTGCCACGGGGGCTTGTCTGACTTGTTATCCATTGCCGACATAGTAGTAGATTGCTCACCAGGTAAAGTTGGTGCGAGCAATTTAGAAAAATATCAATCTGCTGGCGTCAAATGGATTTTTCAGGGTGGGGAAAAGCATGCTATGACTGGTATGTCCTACACCTCCTCTGCAAACCACAAAGAGAACCTCAATGTTGATGGAACAAGAGTTGTATCTTGCAATACGACAGGTTTGTCAAGAACACTAGTGCCGTTATACAACTACTGCGGTTCGCTCTCAGTAGAGTGTACAATGATTCGAAGGGCTGCTGATCCAGGAGATTCTAGTAAAGGTCCAATAAATGCCATCAAACCGGTTCTAAAAGTACCATCGCATCACGGACCAGATGTTATGACTGTAAAGTCAGAAATCACCATCAATTCAATGGCAGTTGCGGTACCAACGACAATTATGCATGTTCATGTTATAGTCGCACAATTACCAAGCGGCCACGGACTAACTACTGAATCAGTTATTGACATGTGGTCTAATGAACCTCGGATTGTTCTAATGAATGGCGGTGAAACTGGTATTACAACAACGGCTGAAGTCATGGAATATGCAAGGGACATTGGACGTAAGTGGGGAGATTTACACGAAATTTTTGTCTGGAAAGATGGTGTGCAGTTGAACGGCGATACGCTATATTATTTCCAAGCAATACATCAAGAATCTGATGTAATTCCGGAAAATGTTGATGCTATCAGAGCATTGATGGGTAGCGAATCAGATTGGCGAAAATCTGTTGAAAAGACAGACTTAGCTATTAGTAAATATAACAATATTTAATGAGCAAATTATCATCAATAGACGGTTGTTTTCAAAAAGCATGCGGAGTTGCAGTAACTATGCAGAAGGGAAATCAGGCCGTATTAGCAATAATTTTGCTTCTCGGTGTGACCTCAACTCCGTACCTGTTTGACCACGCGAACTTGTCTGAACTCTCTGATGACAAAGTAGAGTCAACTAGTGATAGTGAACAGTTATTTATTGCAGCTGAAAATTGGCATCAAGCATCTAGTTACACCATCCAAGATCAAGAACTCAAAGGGCTTTCTGGGCTGCTTAATTTGGCTCATGGGTCATTTGATCCTTTGGTTAATGACTCACCTTACTTACCACAAAGTTTCATTTCAACAGAAGATTATTTGTTTACTGGAATGATGTTTGTCCAATTAAATGAATATGATTATGAGTGGTTACTTGAATTGCAAGAAAAATCATTCTTGGTTGTGTTGGATAATCTTGGAGACGGTAATTTCATCATTAGGCTTGGCAATAATCAACAGATTACTCTCGATTTACTTGCCACCAGCGATGAAGTAAGATGGTTTGGAAATATTAATCCAGGTTATCGTATTCATCCCTCAATTATCTATGATTCTAACTATCAAAATCTGGCTTTGATTCCATCAAGTGATTTGGGTTACGGTGGCTATGAAAGTCTTACTTTATCGCTAATAAATTACGGAGCGAGTGACGCTTGGTGTGGTTATACAACCTGTCAAGTAACAGTCGATAATTCTCTTGAATTTGCCAAACTAGCGTCTAAAGATGGTAGGATACTTTGGACCGAACCGGTAAGCGATATGGTGGTTCACAATGCTGTTGCTAGAGCAATAACAGGAGTAGTTGAGGTTGAATCATCAGCAACTTTCACATTGGATGGTTCTGGTGAAATGTTAGCAATTGCTGACACAGGGCTGGACCGTGATCACCCCGATATCAGTGGCAGAGTCGCAGCAGTTTACACACAATTTGGCTTAGATACCTCTCCTGCAGATACCAATGGAGGGCATGGAACTCACGTTACTTTAACTGCTGTAGGTGATGGTTCTGGAGATACTTCGAGTAAAGGAATTGCTCCTAGCGCAGGCGTGACAATGTATGCTTTAGAGCACGATCCTACCGGAGTATTTGGCCGTCAGGGCTCTATCTATGACTTACTGCTAGACGCAAAACAAAAAACAGCAAGAATAGCTATTAATGCCTGGGGGCTAAATGGTAATTACGGAGAATATACGGCTGACTCTAGGTCTGTTGACCAGTTTGTCCATGATGAATCAACCTTACTTCCGATATTTTCAGTCGGAGATAATGATGGTCAAGGAAGTCCACTAATTACCGCTCCTGCTACCGCTAAGAACGTTCTTTCAGTCGGCATGAGTACTACCGGCAGCTTAGGCACAACTCCTGAAGGTTCAGTAGACACAAGCTCAAGAGAGGGTTTCACTCTCGACGGGAGAATCAAGCCAGATGTTGTAGCACCAGGGGTAGAAATCTGTTCAGGACGTGCTGAGGAGGCTAAATCGCCAATTGGTTTCGCTTGTGGAACTGGTGTTCACACTGATGGTGACCCACTATACATGTCTGTTTCAGGCACCTCTCAATCTGCATCAGTTGCTGGTGGACTGGCAGCGTTAACTAGAGAATTTATTCGTGAACAAGTAAATATTGCCTCGCCCACAGCTTCACTAATCAAGGCAGCCATGATTAACGGAGCAGATGATTTAGGGGCTCCAGATGTACCAAACCAAAACGAAGGATGGGGTCAATTAAACCTTGAAAATACCGTGATGCCTACAGATGGTAGCACAGTGCTTTCAACCTACTTTGATGATGGTAAAGTTTTGCAACCATCATTTGGTTTGGTTTACGAACTGACCATGGATCCTTCGCATGGAATTGATATTACCCTTGCATGGAATGATGATGCAGGCAGCGCTAATTCACCGCAAGTAGATGCTAAATTAGTAAATGATTTGGACTTATTACTAATTGCGCCAAACGGTGATACTTGGCTTGGAAATAATTTTGCTTCTGGCTTTTCAGTCACTGGTGGAACAGCTGATTCTTTAAACAATGTTGAGCGGATTAGTCTGGCTCCAGAAATTGGTGCAACACCAGGCCAATGGCTAGTACAAATCCTTCACCGGGGAGGTTCAAATCAAGACTTTAGTATTGTTATGACTGCTGATGCAAGTCTAATTTCTCGGCCTGATTTAGTAGCATTTCCTGAATCAATTTATCTTTCTTCAGAAAGTCCGCTTCAAAATGACATTTTTTCTTTAAGAGTTTCTTGGATGAACCAAGGCACTGCTTCCGCTAGTGGCTTTCACTGGATTTTGGAAGATGTCACTGAGGGTTCAATCATTATGGAGGGTGATTCACAGGGTGTATCGTCCAGTCAAATCGAATCGGAGATAACCACTAGGTCTTTTTCTAGCACCGGGATACATACACTGAAATTAAGCCTTGATACAAATAACGTATTAGATGAAATGAATGATGAATCATCAGGTGTCAACAATAATATAATTCAGGTAGACATTGAGGTTACGGCTTTGGGAGTGAGGGTTGTTCCGCTAAATAATGATGGTTCTATGCCGGTATTAGAGGTTGATAGACAACAAGCAGCAATAAAGAATTTTGATGTCAGAAATGAAACTTCTATCGACATACCGATAACTATCATGAATGAGGGTACAGGTACTGAGGCAGTGACACTATCTTATACCAATGTTCAAGAGAAGCATCCGGTTTTTAACTACTTCATTTCTCCACAGGATGCATGGACAAAAAGCGTCTCTCAAACAAGTCCATACACCTTAGGTCCTCAAGGATCTAATGACGATAGTGTAGAATTGATCTTGACTTTTGAGAACCAATATGCTGATTTATCCGACCCGAATACTCCTCGATATGCTCGGGCAGGTACTTTTTATGTTGATGTTACAGTCGCTTATCAGTCCATGCCATTAGTATCTCATTCAATGCGGTTGACAATTATTATCGACGAAGTTGATGATGTGAAAATAGTAGTTAGTGGCACCAATGGTTTATCTGCACTACCGGGTGAATCTGCCGCATTTGCAATTTCAGCCCTAAATGTGGGTAACTCACAGGCACAGTACTCTGTAGAATGTTATTCGCAAAATCTATGGCAAATAATGCTTGGGAATTCTAATTCCTCGTCATTAGATTTCGAACCGTTAGATATAGCAAATTATCTTTCAATGCCTGTTAGAATTTTTGTTCCTCCAGTTTCCAGTGGTTCACCAGCAGCAGGTTTCCAGGATACTGTTGAGTGTTATGTCACTTCAACAACAGACCAAACTCTAAATTACACACAATTAGTGACAATATCTGTTCTTGAATTATCTGATTACAACACTAATCTCGGGGTGAATGGTAATGATGTTGGTACCAATCTAGAAGTTAGGGATATCTTGATTGATAGTGGAGAAGAAATAACTCTAGATTATAGTTTGATAAATGAAGGAAATATTGAGCTAGAGTTAGACGTGATCGTTCAGCCGTCAAATCCGAGTTGGTACGTGGAATTAATTGCGAACGGGTTGAGTTACAGCAAGGAAGCAACTATACAAGTTCCAGCAGGTGAAACAATAATTGTCGAAGTAATCATCATATCTCCGACATCTGCATTGGAGGGAGATTTTAATCTTTTCAACATAAAAGCAGAGGTTTCTAATTTTGACTACGTCACAAATTCAACAAAATTAGTGATAATGGATAAACTGTCCATCGATTTACAATCGCCAGAGTTGATTGTATGTTCAATTGGTGCTGACTACTCTTTTACTGAGTTTGGTTTGACGAACGATGGAAATTCGTTAGCAGACCTAGAATGGAGTTTTTCTTTGCCTCCTGACGGCTGGGTTGTTGGGTTTGCCAACCCAGTAACAAGTCTTCAACCAAGGCAATCGGCAAACATAAGTTTGGGAATAATTCCACCAATTAACCAACCAGTTGTTGATAGTGCTTTCAAAATGACAGTTAGTGTTACAGCACAAAATGGTGACAGGCAGGTGGTCAAGAGTGTATTACTAGATGTCTCAGTTATCGATTCTACATTTGGTAATATGACTCTTGAGGGTGAGGTATTACAACCGTTAATAGGTGTTCCAAAAGATAGCACTCAATCAACAGAAGTCATTTTGAGAAATGACGGAAATACTCCTATTTCTGGGGATTTAACCATCGTAATATTAGATGAAGATGGGATGTCGATAACTGGATGGTCACCAAAAGTAACTCCTGATTCTGTAACAATGTTAAATCCTGGAGATTTTGAAACTGTAAAAATCACTTTGAATCCTTCAGAAGACGTTTCTAGGGGGCCTTACCAAGTAGTGGTTAATTTGACAAATTCAGAAGGGATAGTTAGCACAATTTCCTTACAAACCTCCTCTTCTCCGGCTGATGGAAATTCTGGATTATTCAACATTGTACCATGGTACGTTTCAGTAGTGATTCTACTTTCGTTAGCAATTATCATGATTGTCGTATCACGAAGAGTCAAGGCATCTGGTTCAATCAAGGATCAAGGTACAGAGTTGATTGCGGCCAATGCTCATACTACTCCAGGCGATGTCGGTGGTCGTCGTGACAGAGTTTTGGATATTGGCATGGCCTCAGATGATATGACAAGTGGTGAAGTTTCACAAGACGAAATAGCAGCTGCCCTTGCTCAATCCATGGGCTCTCAATTTAGCCAACCGATTTTACCAGCACCTAATGCCACCCCACCTCTTGGAATGCCTCCTGCTGGTATGCCTCCTATCAACAAAATTCCACAAGGAATGCCGCCGCCGTTACAACAAAAAACCCTTCCCAATATACCGCCCCCACCAATTACTCCTCAACAAGCGAGTCAGCCTAGCATCCCACCTCTTCCTGCTACTGGCCTTCCACCTGGGTGGACTATGGAACAATGGAATGCTTACGGCCACATGTGGCTTAAGAAGAATCAACCGTAAGTGCTACATTGAAAATATATGAATCACACGGCCAACCATGAGCAGCATAGTTTTGTTCGGACCGCCCGGCGCTGGAAAAGGTACACAAGCAGCAAGGATCACCCAAACTACGGGTCTTCCTCAAGTATCAACTGGCGACATGTTACGAGCTGCAGTAAAGAACGGAACCAAGACCGGACTTGAGGCAAAGAAATATATGGATGCAGGGAAGTTAGTACCTGACTCAATTATCATTGATTTGATCAAAGATAGAGTGCAAGAACCCGACGCATTAAATGGGCTAATGTTTGATGGCTTTCCACGTACAATACCTCAGGCAGAAGCATTGTCTAAAATTACTGAAGTAACCCACGTCATAGCTATTAATGTCCCTGATGAAAGAATTGTTGAACGTATTTGTGGGAGATATTCTTGTGGTTCCTGCGGTATTGTTTTCCATGATACTTTCAACCCAACTAAGCAGGCTGGAGTCTGTGATGAGTGTGGTTCAACCGACATGAAAAGAAGGGCAGATGATAACGAAGATACAGTTCTACAAAGATTGTCAGCTTATCATGAACAGACTTCACCATTGGCAGACTGGTACAATGATTTGGGGATTTTACGTAATGTCAATGGGGATAAAGCGATTGATGAAATAACTAAAGATATTCTATTAGCACTCAACTAGGTGTGGTAATGTCAAGATTGAACTCTTCAAGTAGGTCAAAACGTCACCGGCGTAACGCTGCCAATATTAATCAAGCTGAACTAATCGATTTAATCGAGACGAGTAAGGATTTGCAATTTAAACAAACTGTAGCCAATAAGTTAGTCGATTTGAATCGCAAACATCGCTTAAAAATGCCTGACTCGCTACATGCAAAGATCTGTCATAAATGTTCAATAATTGCCAATTCAACCAACACTAGAGTAAGGGTGAAAAATGGTATGATTATCAAAACCTGTCTAGTTTGTAATCACATTAGACGCTACGGTAGTGGTCCAAAATTTAATCGGGGTAATTGAATGAAAAACATACCATCAGAGATAAAAAAACTAGCCCTATCTAGGGAGTTAAAACCAACCATAAGAATTGGTAAATCTGGCTTGACTGATAACTTGGTATCAGAAATAGTTACTCAACTTAGTAGCAAAAAGTTGGTTAAAATAAAAATCAATCGCGGATTATTCGATAAAAACGACCTAGAAAGCTTATGGCATCATTTGTCTTCTAGCACTAATTCTACAGTTGTTTCCGTTAGAGGGAATGTTGGAGTTTTGTGGAAGCAGTGACTAAAACATCCACAATGCTCAATTAATGAATTATGTTGGCAGGGCCTAGAGGATGTACCATGTTCAATCTAGTTGATAAGAAAAGTCACTCAA
>CAXHFO010000029.1:0-12929 GCA_964015895.1 uncultured Candidatus Poseidoniales archaeon | reverse complement strand
TGGTGACTCTACCCAGTTCCATCATCATTTCTTGCATAACCTCTACTGAATAATAAGCTCTTGACCGGTTACTAGATATCACTACTAGTGGCTTATCCCATTCTGGCCTAAACATGTGACCGGTGGTAATCGTTCCATAATCAACTCGGAAATCGGGATTTGTCATCATCTTCACCGCTAAACCAGCCTCGTGTGCTTTGTCATGAATTTGCTTTGCCAATTCAACATCGACGTTCATATCATAATGGTAACGAAACAGGTTGGGAAATATTGGGTCAACAGAAAGACTTTGGAAATTCTCTAGGCCAAGGAAATGGGTTCCAATATAGGTTTGCCAATGTGGTGACAGTACTACAATTGCGTCATACTCTACGTCTTTTAGTGATTCACGCAACCTCTCATAACCCCATCTTAGTTGCTCCCAACCACCCTCTGCTACAGGCTCATTTTGCGATGGGTTTTCAGCATAGACAAGATGAGGTGGGTGGGGTGCTAAACAGCCGGCAACAATCTCTCCTTTCGCCATGGACGAGCCTATCAGTAGGTTGCCTATATTTGTACGGATAGAATTTCTATGCCCTAAGACTCAAACACCAGCGCAGTTTGGCGTATCCATGGACGAGAAGGCGGGGGGCATTCCAGTCTATGCTAGTTCGTCTAATGACTCTCAATTAGACCGTGTTGATGGTATTGATATTCAAACCGGAATGCGTCATATCATCGCTCCAGCAGTGTTTGGCATGATTGTAGGAATAATCTTCCAGGAATATATCACTCCCCAGTACAATTGGCCATCACCTCC
This sequence comes from uncultured Candidatus Poseidoniales archaeon, assembly GCA_964015895.1. Classification (GTDB taxonomy): domain Archaea; phylum Thermoplasmatota; class Poseidoniia; order Poseidoniales; family Poseidoniaceae; genus MGIIa-L1. The sequence continues at coordinate 12,127 of CAXHFO010000029.1, read as the reverse complement.
ACAAGGTGCCATTTTGTCTTCAATAATATTTTCACCACTGCTTTATTTCATCTTAGTGAGAGATAAAGCATCTCGTTGGTTTGAATATACTCTAGGTTTAGCCACTCCTGGGGCGATATTTTTCATAATTTGGTTTTCCGGATGGGGTGCGGTATTTTGCGGTGGTTATGGTGCGCTGTTGTTGTGGGTTTGGATTTCAACTTCTTGGGGCAGATATGATTTGCCACCGTTTAGATATGGCGTATGGCATGCATTTGCAGTAGACATAGGAGCCTTTTCAGGAGCATTACTTGTCTACAGTATTGGTCTATGATGTGTAACTTTCTGATTCGTTAGGGAAATCTCCTTGACGGACATCATCACAATATTGCTTTATCGCACCGTCGATTTCATCAGCCAGATTCAAGTATCTGCGAAGGAATCTTGGCGAGAAATCCATGGTGATACCTAATAAATCATGCAATACCAAGACTTGACCATCACAATCTGGCCCAGCTCCAATGCCGATAGTCGGAATCTCGATCGCTTCGCTTACTTTTTTGGCTAATTCACGAGGTATTTTTTCAAGTACCACAGCGAAGCAACCGGCTGCTTCCAATATCTTAGCATCTTCAATTAATTTCTTGGCTTCTTCATCTTCTTTTGCCCTAACGCTGTAGGTACCAAATTTGTAAATAGATTGGGGAGTTAGACCTAAGTGGCCCATTACCGGGATCCCTGCGGTCAGAATTCGCTTAATTGATTCAGTAATTTCTGCCCCACCTTCAAGTTTAACTGCATGACCCTCGGCCTCTTTCATGATTCTTATTGCAGATTCAAGGGCAATTGCTGAATTACCTTGGTAGGTCCCAAATGGCATATCAACAACAATTAATGCCCTATCTACGGCTCTTTTTACACACTGTGCATGGTATATCATATGGTCTAATGTCATCGGTACAGTAGTTACCTGACCTGCCATAACGTTTGACGCAGAATCACCTACTAGTATCACATCAACTCCAGCATTATCAACTAATTTAGCCAGTGAGTAATCATATGCGGTCAGCATAGTGATTTTTTCGTTAGCACGTTTCATTTCTTGAAGCGTGTGGGTCGTGACCTTCTTGGCTTTGCCGTGAACGGACATAGTTATTCCACCAGCGCCATTGATTTGAAACTCTCGCTTGTAAAATTTGGTTCAAACGTCCATTTCAGCTAAAAATCGGGTTAATTGCAAAAAAACCTCTTTTGAGTCTGCACATGATAATAACTGATATTTGTATTCGGGGTCGCTGATTGTTAGTGCAGCCACGGCAAACATTGAGGTGGATGAATCATCGATGACCATTTCAGTTCGATCTTCAATCCAATCATCAAGAGTTTCTTTGTCGATTTGTAGGATGCCGCCAATCTTACTCAAGATCCCGTTTAGGGTATTTTTTAGTTCAGTCTGCTGGAATGTAGTCAGTTCATCCTCATCGGTAAGATAGGTTACATCAGCAGAGAGGTACAATTTGGAATGTTCGCTACCCTCTGGAACTCGCTCAAGTATGGTTTCTAGGTCTGGTAATATTCCTGCCTCCGGTATCAAATCAATCATCGATTCATCTTCAAACGGTGGTAAAATCGGGTCGTGCACTTTGTTGATTTGAAACCTTCTTCGTCCAACAAATTCAATGAAATGATTACTCCCCTTTGTTTCATGGGTGATTATTTCTGCCTCACAGCCAAACATTCTAGGCCCACTCCAACCGTTGTGAATTGCCATTGGATCGGTCATTACCATACCAAAAGGTCTGTCATCGAGTAGACAATCATCAAGCATCTGTCGATATCTAGGCTCAAAAATTCTCAAACTTTGTATTTCTCCGGGCATTAACACCATTGGCAGAACAAATAATGGAAGATTATCTACCTCGGACATAGTCAAAAATGTGTGGCTCTGCTTTTGAAGATATGTTCAATCATCTTTTACACATATGTTGCTCAATTCAGAAAAGAAATTCAATGACCAATCACCGCCTTCTCTACCAACTCCTGAATTTTTAACACCACCAAATGGTGTTCGAAGGTCTCGATGAAGCCATGTATTTACCCATAAAATACCGCTATCAACTTGCTTAGCAAACTCCTTTCCTCTTGACGTATTAGTTGTCCATATAGAGCCGGCTAATCCATACTGAGTGCTGTTGGTCATCTCAATTGCTTGTACATCGGAGTCAAATCTATGCAAAGTTACCACAGGGCCAAATATTTCTTCTGTTGCGCATCTCGAATTAATAGCTAAGTTCTCAATAACAGTTGGGCTGATGAATGAACCATTGCAAAGACTGGCTTGCTCTAGAATAATCCGTTGTCCACCATAGGCAATACTTCCCCCTTCTTGCTTGGCCAGTTCAATATATGACAGGACTTTTTCCATATGTTGTTGTGAGATAACTGAACCAATATCAGTTGACTCATCATCCGGATTACCAACCTTCATGGCAGCAACAGCAGCAATAAATTTTGGCACAAATTCGTCATAAATTTTAGCATCGATAAGTACTCGTGAGCCACACAGACAGACTTGCCCTGAATTGGTAAATGCTGCCTTAGCAGCCCCTTTAGCAGCAACATCTAAGTCAGCATCATCTAGGATGATAGTGGCATTTTTACCCCCTAGCTCAAGTGATAATTTTTTGAACATCGGGCCAGCAGTCCTAGCCACAATCTTACCTGTTTGAGTGCCTCCGGTAAATGATATTGCAGTTATCTCGGGATGTTCTAAGATTGCTTGCCCTGCACTAGGGCCAAGACCATGAACGATATTTACCACGCCTTTGGGGAATTTGATCTCATCAAGCGTTTGGGCTAATAAATTAGCAGTTAATGGAGTCATTTCACTTGGCTTAGCCACTATGGTGTTGCCCATAACTAAGGCCGGTGCGACTTTCCAAGATAGCAGATACAACGGCAAATTCCATGGTGTGATTAATCCGACAACTCCTACTGGTTTGCGAATTACATAATTTGTTGCATCATCCATAGTGAACTTATTTTCAGTCTGCTGCAGAGCATGCTGTGCAAAGAATCGGAAGTTGCTGATACTGCGTGCAGCATCGACTCTCCTAGCCAAACCAATTGGTTTTCCAGTATCCATGCTTTCTGTTTTAGCAATATCTTCTGTTCTATCCTCTAAGGCTTGAGCAATTTTGTTAAGCCAATTTATCCTCTCATTCTTGCTTAGTCCACGCCAATCAGGTAATGCACGTTTTGCAGCCATTGTTGCTTTTGCGACATCATCATTATTTGAATCGGGTATTTGAGCAATGATTTGTCCAGTTGCGGGATTGATATTATCAAGCATTTTACCACTAGTTGGTAAAATAAACTCACCATTGATGTAATTGTAAATCTGCAAATTTACCCCTCAATGTCATATGTCCAGCGGTCTTGGTCAGGATCCCACTCATCCCAAGTATCGATAGATTGAAGTTTTTCGTGATAATTATCTGGCACAATACCAGGAACAATAAACGCTTTTTGTCGATGCAATGGGTAAGGGTTGCGTAAATCAATTCCAAGAACTCCAAGAATTGCTCTAGCAATATACCATGTCGCTTGAGAATTCCAACCGTGAGCAATTTTGACAACCACTCCCAAACCCTTGGGATAATCAGGGTGTTCTATTGCCAAGCCTAGCAGTCCATCAGCGCCCTCTTTAGCTATTACACGACCTTCTCCTGCTTTTAGAATAGTAGAATCCAATCTGTTGAATCCACCTACTAGGTCCGGGTGTCTAACCATTGCTTCCCATATCCAATCATCGTCTTTATCTCGTACCAAACCAGCATAAATTTGCGCTAATTCAGAAACTGTATTGGAGACTGTTGGTAGTCCGCAACCATCTTTAGCATATCTGAGCGGTTTCCAATCCGGTCCCAAATAAGTGCGAATCTGTTCCATGTATGCAGAAAACACCTCGTGATTTGGCAAGGTGTATCCCGCCCGGTTCCAGCCCTTCTTACGGCATCCGTGAAGGATTGCCGCATGTTCTCCTGAGCAAGTGTGGAACCATCTTCTTGGTCTTCTAACTTGTCTGCCAAATTGAATAAGAGGAACATCTAATGGAGTCAACATCAATGGCCACTCTTCCTCATAAAGCAATGATTGAGCGGCAGCAACGTGTTCTGTATCGCCGTTATGGGATGCAACAGAAATTGCTTTTTGTTCCCAACTGACATCTTCTAGCTCTTTGGTGAATGCTTTGAGCATGAATGGCTTCATCATTGACCTGCCGTAACATAGAACGTTACCACCAAATGAGTGTATTACCTCATCACCATGCGCCCAGGCTACTGCACCGTGGATAGTCGTCTCAGACACCCCATTTCTCCGATAATCAACCAATGGTTCCCAATCCACTTCACGGCCAGTAGGGATTCCTTCGATATTCTCGCCAAGTGATGATTCGGGGTACATCGAACTGCCTGGTCGACCGCCTTTGACTGCTGAAGGCATATGTTCTTCGCTCATTTTTTTGCCTCCAACATAGTGTTAACCATCGGTACTACCTTTGCCATATATGCTGACATATTACGGCAGACTCGGTTGGAATCATGATTGAAGAAATCGAACCAAGCCATTATGGTGTCTTCAGGATGGAATCTTTCTACGATTTGTTGAGCAACTTCAGCTACATTTCCAATCAAAGCATTATGTGCAGCCTTGCTAACTTTTTCAGGGTCGATGGTCCCCTCAAGAGCATTCCAATATGCTTGTAGTGCGCTTTCTGCTTCATGTTTAGCAGCATGACTTTGCTCCTCTTCACTTAATCCATCTTCATCATTTAAGAATACAAAACTTGTTCTTGGCATGTAACTCCTTTGCCACTTACCACCAGCTTGATGGAAACATGCTGCCATTCTTTCATGGGTCGAATCGATAATTGTTGGTGAAGTGATTGATAGATTAAACACTTTAACAGGCAAAAAAGAATTGACGAATTCTTGAGCTTTAGCGTCATGAGTCCCGGCGATAAGTTGTAACTGATCACGATTCCAGGCTTTTGGAATAATTGAAATTTCTTCAAATTGATATCTGTTTGGAATCATAATTTCATTTGCCTGTTCATCGCTAGAGTTAGCCAAATAGGCTGCCTGAACAGCAGCCCAATCCTCATCGCTGCGAAAATTATCTCTATTAAGAATCGTCTTTCGAACATCTTGACTGCTAATTACGTCACCTCGTAGTAGTCTGAGAAATATCTCGCTTGCTTCCATGAAGATTTGACCACGCAGTGTTTTCCAAGCCGCCTTTTCCCATGAGTTGCGCGGGGTGATGCCATAAGGTCTAGCCATAAATTCAAATCTACCTGCACTAAAGCCGACATGCAATTTCCGTTTATCATTAAGCATTGATAAAAATTGAACAGTATTGGCAATCCGTTCAGCTTGGGCAATTGGTCCTCCACTGGCTAGAATACTAACTACTGCTGAGCCAATGTCAATATTTTCGGTTTGCCGGAAACTCTCCATGGCTAATTGTGGGAAATCTGTGCACAACCCTACTTCACCTTGCCAATGCGGGACCACAGGACTCGAATTCATCTTCTGGGTCTCAGTTGAAAGATGTGCTTGAGCAATCCAGCCTACTCCAAATCCTAGCATGTCAGCATGCTTTAGTTGTTGGAAATAATTAGCAAACATGGTTTTCTCAGACGGAGTCTTACCGTCGACGCCAGGAGTTTGGCTGATTGAGAAGAAAATGTCATGTTTCATGACTTGCCACCGGTCATCCCAAACACTCTTAGGACATAATCGATGTGGAAGTGAGTTAATTCGATTCTGGATTCTCTAAATTGGTTAGGGCTTCTAGTCGCTCACGGATTTGTACCGGGGGTTGGATTCCAAAAGCAATGAATGAATGCAAACAATCAGACAGGTAAATCATTGCCGCCTGATAGTCACTTTGAATCTCACATATGTCTGCTAAGCCCCATCTGGCAACAAATTGTCCTGACACGTCTTCTAGGTCATTGGATAGTTCTAATGATTGTGTGTAGAGGTCAATTGCCGCATCAAATGTTCCTAGCGACGCTTGAGTATGTGCCAAGTCGGATAATGCTTCCATTAATCCTTCTTGATCGTCAGAGTTGGAGAGTAATTCAAGCCTCCTTGTGCCATGAACTAATGCGGAATCAAGGTTATCTTGCCGCTTATCACAAGCTTCTAAAACCGCTAAGCTGTAAATAAGCCCTGAGTCGTCAGATATCTTTTCTCGAATTCGCATTGAGCGGGTAATAAACACTTTACAATCATCATAATTTTCGTGACTCAAGCATATCAACCCTATGTGGTGTAATACTGCAGCAGCTAGTGCTTCCCCGTTCGCTATTTTCTCAGACTTTGCTGCCAGTTCAACGAATTGTTCTTGTTGTGAATCAGCAATTTTTAGTTGTTCAAATTCGACCCAGCCGGATTCTAATTCATCTTCTGATACTTTCTCTGCGTGTTTAATTAGGCGTTCAACTAGCGCAAAATCCTCTAGTTCTTCGGCTAATGGAATCAAACGTAAAGCAAGGGGGGCATTGACATTTTCAATTGCTCCTCCATCAGTAAGCATTGAGACAATTTTCTTTGCCTGTTGGGCACTAACCTCGCCGTTCATGACTGCGCCAAGACCCTAGCATGAATAACCTATTCCAACTGATTTAGCAATAATCTTGATAACAACTATGACCAACCATGAGAGAGATGGGTTCTCTTGACGGCTATCTTCAGGCGCTAAGCCTAGTGGCAATTCTCATTCTCGCGCCGATGACCATCCATTTAGCGATACACAAGGATGAAAATACTGTTTTTGTGTACATTGAACCAGAAGAAGAAGAGTCAGAAGAAGGTGCTGAAGGCCGAGAAATTCCCGAATTAAACCGTTCTGAGGTAGCACGAATTGCTACTTTCAACATACAGGTTTTTGGTAAAACAAAAATGGATAAACCTACTGTAGTTAGTCAATTAGTTGACATCGTACTGCAATATGATATGGTTGCTGTACAGGAGGTCAAAGATATTGACCAAACTGTACCTTATGAATTCCTTGATGAAATAAACAACCAATCTGGAGATACTTGGAATATGTCACTAAGTCCAAGGAGTGGAGTTAATGCCTCTTCTTCTGCCCAAGAACAATACGTCTACTACTACAACACCACTGTTTTTAGAGAATTAGGTAATGGAACCTTGTACAATGATTCTAGTGAAGATTTGTTTCAACGTGAACCTTATTTGGCAACGTTTGAATTACTGAATCAAAGCGGTAATAGTTCAGGATTTGATTTTACTATTTTCTCTATTCATACCAAACCTGCTTTGGCAATGGAGGAAATTAATGCCTTACACACTGTGGTAGAGAGTTATCGTGAGAATAATACCGAGGAAACCGATTTGATTATACTGGGTGATTTTAACGCTGATTGTAGTTATGCTAATTCACAAGAATTGTGGGACTCGCCAATGCGACTGCCACAATATAACTGGCTGGTAAATGACCTTGCAGATACCACGGTTTCATCAACTGATTGTGCCTATGACCGTATCGTTACTTTGGATGAATTGAATGGGCGATTAGTTGGTTCTTGGGGCATAGATACCTCATTTAATTCGACAGATGTATCTGACCATTATCCAGTTTGGTTTGATTTGTATCGCTAATTAAATTCCCCTTAGACGGCCACCATCAACTGCTAGAGAAATACCTCGAATAGCTCCAGATGCAGGCATAGCGAGGAAAGTAATTGCTGATGCGGTTTCAAGCGGTTCGACTAATCTTTCAATTGGGACTTGTGACATCCATCCATCATGAATTTCTTGGTGCGATTTACCAGTTTTTTCGTTGATAGTTCTAGCTAGGTTATCCAGTCTTTCAGTTGCAGTAAATCCCGGTAAGACATTATTGATGGTAATACAAGGTGCTAACTCTCTTGAGAGTGATTTTGCCCAGCTAGCCATGGCGCCTCGTAGCGTATTTGATAATCCAATATTTGGAATCGGTTCTTTCACTGAGGTTGAGATAATTTGGATTATGCGGCCGTAACCTTGCTGTTCCATTACTGGTACCAATTGTTTTGTAATCTTGTGAGAGGCGTGTAAGTGTCTAGTAAACGGTGCATGGAAATCCTCTACTGAGTTGTCTAACAACGGTCCACCAGGTGGGCCGCCTGAATTATTGATTAGGATATGAACAGGTCCTAAGTTTTCAAGTATTTCTGTGATAATATGATCCAATTTTTCCAAGTCTTCCATATCTACTACTCTAGATTCGTGTCGCCCATTGCCGAGATCGGCCAATTCACTGGTTAACTGATTAAGAGAATCTTGGTTCCTTGCACAAATGGTAACATCAGCACCAGCGCAGGCCATCATTTTAGCAGTGGCTGCCCCAATACCCTTGCTTGCCCCAAAAATTAATGCGTGCTTGCCATTTAGTGAACTGCGCGAATAGGGGTAGTCCTTGCCAAGTAGGTCCATAGTCAAGCCAATAGGTCATATGACATATTATTATGCCATCATAACCAATCCATGATTGCATTGAGGATTACCAACCAATCATCACTTGCAACATCTATTATCGAGTAGTGGTCGCCTGGCAGCCATACTTTTTGTACATCACTACCTTTTGCCTTCATAACTCTAGCATATGTCTCAGACTGTTCAATGGGTACCTCATCGTCTTCTTCGCCGTGAATAAGTAGTATCGGGGCAACAGGAGGATTGTCAACAGGGTTAAGATTTGACCACAAGGATTCATCTTCTTCTGGTGCGCATCCTATCCACCTGCGAACTGCGTCGCCATCATCTGATAATTTTGCCCGGTCAGCACCCACCAAATCTGTGATTGGTGCTTGGGCTATTGCTAGCCATGGCTTTCTTTCTGCCTTTGCGGCAAGGATTAGCGCTAGTTGACCGCCAGCTGAATGGCCCATAACCATTGAACGCATTATGTCAATACCGGGTAATAATGCCATCTGGCCCCAGGCCCGTAATACGTCAGACAATGTATCCATCCAAACTCCAGATTCTTGTTCATTCCATCGCTTAAATTCGATATTCCAAGCAGCTAATCCAGCCTCAGCCAAATCCTCTGCGATTGGTTTCATCAACTCAGATGTGTACTGTGATTTCCAAAAACCACCGTGAATCAACATAACGCACGGTAATCCATGTTCATTGGCAAAGGGGGACTCGATGTCTGGCATGTGGAGGTCAGCGAACTGCCATTCCTCTGCACCCCACTGCATTCTATCGACTGCCATGTAATGTACATTGCATCACTACCTATGATAATTGCTATGCTAAACTTATAGATGTTGATAGTCTGCAAGCATATATGAGCAATGTGTTAGATATCCCATTTGATGATATGGATGGAAACTCACAGACCTTACGAAAACTGGGTGGTTCGTCGACTGACACTTGGTTGGTGGTTAATGTCGCTAGTGCATGTGGTATGACAAAACAATACGCAGATTTGCAACAAGCCTCTTTGGAACAAGGGCTGTTAGTAGTAGGATTTCCATGTAACCAATTTGGTGGGCAGGAACCAGGATCTCACGAGGAAATTTGTCGATTTACTAGCGAGACATATGGTGTTGATTTCCCGCTGATGAGTAAAATGGATGTCAAAGGCGAAAACCAATCACAACTCTATGAGGCGCTAAGCAAAATTACTGGGGTTGATGGTCATCAAGGTTCAGTACGCTGGAATTTTGAAAAATTTTTAATAGATAGCGAAGGAAACATGTCTAGATTTCCTTCACAAACCCCAATAAACGCCATAATTTAAGCAAAAACAACGGTTTATACCATAAACGAAGTTTTTCACGATTATGGTAGATTGGAATTTGGACACCGAGTCAAGGGTTAGAGTAACCCACGAAGCAAGACAGCAAAAAGTCAGCAGAAAATCTAGGGTCATTAACTCAAGACCATCTCGTAAGTCGAGACCACTGATGCAATATTCAAACCAACACCTCCTGCACTCTGGGGCAAAAAGAAAGTCGACAACTAAATTGACCATTCGCAAGGCCAAAAGAGATGCCAGCGGCAATGTTATGATTTCAGCATAAATCCACCGTTGATTTGTTGTCTTGAAATCTTTGATTGTGTGGGAATCAATACAATCTAGGACTCTGAACGCAGAAAACACGTACACTAGCAAAGCCACCACTATTGGGATGGTAATGATTGGGTCAAGCACAGTTGAAGACTGGTTCTAAGGGCTGACTCTCTTTCTGTCCCGAGGGAACAAAACAGTTTCTCTGACGTTTTTTGCACCGGTTAGTTTCATCAAGATTCTTTCAACACCAAGACCCCATCCAGCGTGCGGAGGGACTCCGTGTCTGAATCCTGCAACATAGAACTCAAATTCTTCTGGATCTAAATCCATGTCTTTCAAATTTTCAATCAGCACATCCATTCGGTGTTCACGTTGCCCACCCGAAGTCAGCTCGTCTCGGCCAAAGTTAAGATCAAATCCACGGCTTAGTTGTTTTCCTGTAGAACCAATTTCGCCTTCTACATGGTGTATGTAAAACGGTTTCAAATCCATCGGCCACCTTGGCAAGAAATAGAATTGCGGCAGGTCTTCTGCTAGTAAGTCGGAATTCTCAGCATCGATATCATCGCCCCATTCAATTTCTCCACCTTTCTTCTTAATGATGTCAATAGCATCACAGTAAGACACTCTTGGGAACGGTAATTCCGGTACAATTACTTCAACTGGCTCTTCACCTTGAGTCGCACGATACTGGTTAATTGTTGCAATATGTTGTTGTGATTCCTCATCTTTAGATACACAATCCCACATGTGGTAAATCATTCTCTCTAAGACTCCCATTACATCCTCATCAGTAGACCAAGAACATTCGATATCAAAGGAGATGAATTCGTTGAGGTGCCGGTATGTGTCGTGTTTTTCAGCTCTAAATGCAGGTCCGATTTCAAACACTCTTTCAAGTCCTCCAGACATACATAATTGTTTGAATAATTGTGGTGATTGGTTAAGGAATGCAGGGATATCGAAATATTTCATTGGAAATAAATCAGTTCCACCTTCGGTGGCAGTGGCAACTATCTTCGGTGTATGAGTTTCAAAGAATCCTTCGTTGATTAGTGCCTCTCTGCCGTACTGTAATACCTTGCCACGCAGCCTGAACATTGCTGCAACATGAGCCCGACGCAAATCGAGAAACCGGTTGTCTAATCTTGTATCAAGAGCGACGTGAACAGTGTCTGTCACACCAAGAGGGAGTGGTGCTTCGGCTCTTGCGATCAATGTGACAGACGAAGCCACGACCTCATATGCTGGAGGAGGAGTTGGCTCGCCTTCTTTGGTCTTTGGTGGACGCTTTTGTGAAACTGTCCCAGTAAATTGTAGTGTTGACTCTCTGGTCATTCTTTGAACCATATCCAATGCTTCATCTCCTACATTATCTCCCTTCAAGAAAATTTGAGTTTTACCGGTGCCATCTCTCAAGTCAACAAAGCAAATTGCTCCCTTGCCACGATTTGCTTCCATAAATCCTGCTACAGTTACTTCTTTATCGACCAATTCAGCCCCATTTGATTGAATTTCTCCAAGGGTATGTGTTCGATAATGTGTCGCGACATAGGTGCTCATGAAACTGCGGGAAATGCCGTAGGTCATCAAAGGTTCGCTAATATTAGATGTTTACTTAATAGAAATTAATATTATTTTTATGATTATTAAGAATATTTTAATTACTATTTTCACGATTCATTCATAAGTAAGAGGTTGCCGCACCGAATTATGACTGATGTATTATTTTCTTCCGAATCGGTAACTAGCGGCCATCCGGATAAATTATGTGATGCCATTTCCGACGCCATAGTAGACGCTTGCTTAGCAGTTGATAGTAACGCAAGAGTAGCAGTTGAAACATGTGTCAAAGGAAAACAAGATGTGGGTCTAATAGTTCTGGCTGGAGAAGTATCTCTAATTGGTGGGGCTCCAGATTACGAGGCAGTAGCTCGTAGCGCAGCCGCTATGATTGGATATACCTCCCATGCAATCGGTATGGATGCAACTAACCCAGAGGTTTGTGAAGTACAAGTCCATATCACTACTCAGTCGCCAAATATTG
>CAXHFO010000028.1:0-13089 GCA_964015895.1 uncultured Candidatus Poseidoniales archaeon | reverse complement strand
GTAGTTTGTGCTGTTGCTGGGATGTCAACTGGTGGAGTTAGAACCTTGTCGATAACGTGAATGATTCCGTTTGACGCTTGTACATCGGCTTGGATTACTGTTGCGTCATTAATTGAGACTGTTCCATCGACGGTGAATTTGGTTTTGTCCCCGTTAACCATTTCAGCCAACATACCGTCAGTAACTGCACTAGCAGGTACTGCTCCTGCAACAACGTGATAGAGCAGAATATCCGTCAATACTGCCTTTTCTTCAGCGGTTTGGAAGTTCGCTAAGTCAACTCCTGCATCAGTAAATGCTTGGTCTGTTGGTGCAAAGACAGTGAATGGTCCTGTTCCTTCTAGTGTGGTCACTAAATCAACATGAGCCAGTGCAGCCACCAAAGTATCGTGGATGCCAGTTCCTGCTGCATTGGTAGGAATATCTTGGGTTGAATCTGCGCTAGAAACCGGTATACTGGAGGCTAGAAGGCAGGACATTATTAGGCAAACTAGTATTTTTCTCATGGCGACTCATTTAAACCTTCCAGTTATAATAGGCTGTTTTACGCTTACCAACTTTGCTACCTTGGTGAATAGTATTATTTCCCGATTGTAATAATTGACGAATATGAGACGCACGAATGCTTATTTTGCAAGCACTACATGGTCTAACACAATTTGGACCGATGGCGTTGCTTATGATACTAATCAAGCATGATTAAGCGAGTCTGCTAAACAGTTGCACTGACTCATCGCCCCAAGTGATGGTCTGAGTCAGACTCAGTCCGGCATTGATAATTGTTTGCGAATCAATACCAGAAGGATATGGTGTTTGATGCTCAGCATCTGCTTGAACCAAGTAGAACTCATCAACCAGACCAGCGTTCAAAAAATGCTTGATAGTTACTGGTCCACCCTCAACCATAAGACGCTGAATTTCCATATCGCCAAGGCGGTTCAGCAAAGCGGGAAGATTACTAAAATCGTCACTTAGGACAATTGTTTCTTCACCATCGGTCAGTACTTTAGAGTCTTGAGGAATGCGGCCGTTAGGATCAATCACCATACGCAGTGGTTGGCGCTCTGAGGGAACTCGACGGATGTTTAGTGATGGATTATCACGGATGATGGTTTCGACACCGACAAGAATCCCGTCGCATTCTTTGCGTAATTGATGAACGGCATCAAGGCAGCCTTCAGAAGTAAAGCGACCAGCAGATTGGCTGCGATCATCAACTGAGCCATGCTTATCAACTGCTAATTTTACTGTAACAATTGGTTTTCTATGCTCACACCAATACAGGAACTCACGCATTTGATGGGCTGCCTCGGCTTCAAGCAATCCGGTTTCAACCTCAATGCCAGCATCTTTGAGCACCTGGACTCCCTGACCCCGCACCGTTGGATTAGGGTCATAATGAGCAATAATTGCCTTCTTGACTCCAGCCCACATTAATGCTTGAGTACAAGGTGGAGTGCGACCAAAGTGATTACACGGTTCAAGAGTAATATAGGCTGTTGAGCCGTTGGGAGAATGGCCTTTTTGCTCAGCGTCATGAATTGACATTTGCTCAGCATGCAGACCACCTAAATGGTCATGCCAGCCTTCAGCGATGATTTTGTCATCTTTGACAAGGACACAACCGACGAGGGGATTTGGTGAAACACGTCCTCTACCGGTCTCAGCAACCTCAAGGGCACGAGTCATGAACTGAACATCAGATTCACTCCATTCCATAGACTTCACCAAACTGCCCGTGTGGCTTTCCATAATTGAGTGCTTGCTTTTTACCAAAAGGGAAGTATTCATGCGCCAAACCCCTATCGGATAGTATGGCCTCTAATGGTAATGGACCGGAAATAATTGAGTTTTTACCGGATTTAACAACCAAGAAAAAGAAAGGCGTACATCGCCCAATCTATGCTGAAGTTTTCACTAATGAGTTGGTCAACGGTGAGTCAGCAGAAGTAATCCATTTGATGGTCAACCCGTTTTCGGGTAAAAAGCAAGGCGAGAAAATTGCCAAACAAGTCTCTGGCATGTTTGAGGAAAATGGAATTTCAGTAACTATGCATTTGTCCACTTATTCTGGTGAGTTGATTCAGCTTGCCGCGGGTTTGACAACTAATGAATCTGATATTGTAGCGGTAGTTGGTGGGGATGGCAGTCTATCAGAAGTAGTAACAGGTCTAATGCAGGCTGGAAGTAACTGTCGAGTTGGTTTGATTCCTGCTGGAACTGGAAATTCGATGGCTAATGATCTAAGCATCAAAAGTACTGAAGATGCAGTAGCGAGGATTTGTGCTGGCCACTATCAAACGCTAGATTTGGCCAAGGTCGACATGGTTGCTGGACTGCCAGGCAGCGAAGGTGGTGAATTAACTCGCTACAGTACTAATTTAGTTACTTGGGGTCTTGGTGTTGATTCTACCATCAAGGCGGAAAAAATGCGTTGGATGGGCCCTATGCGCTATGATGTTGGTATCTTAATGGCCATCATGGCTAACAATCGTCGAAATGCAAAACTCACCATCGACGGTTATGTGTTTGAAGATGACTTCACCCTATTTTTAATCCAAAATAGCCAAACTGGCGGTTCACTACTTCCTTTAGCACCTGGTGCTTCACTTGATGATGGTAAGATGGATATTGGTATCTTAAAGAAAATGAAGCGAGGTCAAATTCTGAAAGCCTTTGGCCAATTAAAGAAAGAAGGACGACATGTATTCCACCCTATGGTTGATTATCATAGATTCAAAACCCTTGAAATAGCCACTCCAAAGCCTACTGCGATTAATGTTGATGGCGAAAATATTGGTTCTACTCCGCTTAAAATGGAAGTTATGCATGGTGCATTAAAAATAATTCATTCTTCATAAAGAGAAATCCGAGAAGTCTTCATCTTCCTCAAATGCCTCTTGGTGAGCCTTTTCTTCATGTTGTGGCTCGGGCTCAGCTTGATTCTGATCTGGCATTACTGCTTTACGCTTCTTGGCAGCCCGTCGCTTCTTGACTGGAGCTCGGGCTTTAGGAGCAGGTGATTCTTTGCGGACGCTACCAGTGAAGTGCTCGGTCTTTTTCCTTGGTGGCTCACTTGAAACTACATTGCTAACTGGCGAACTTGTCCGAGTTGAGGACGGTGGCGTCCAGGTTTCTTCTTGCACTGCTGGTTCTCTATTCATGGCCTGTTGCTCCAATTTAATCGCTTCTTGACTAACCACTACTGATGAAAACTTGCTGCCAAACTCTTGTGGTCCATCATCATCTGAATTTGATGAAAGGGCACTATCTAAATCAAATCCGGCTATTGGCCCTGTATCGGCTTTTGATTTGCCAGGAGGTTTACGCTGTTTCTTTTCTTCACGGTCTTGTTTGTCTTGCTGACGTTTACGTTCTGTGGGAGAAATGTTGCCTGATTTTTTATCACGGCGAAGATCGGAGGCAACTTTCTTAATTTTCGCTAACCCTTCATCACCAAGCAAAATTTTCATCGTCTCTTTGGCCCCTTGTCTGACAATCATTTGTGACAGTATGAACATGCCAACTGCACCACCTATGCCGACAACTAGGAAGAATAGGATAAATCCGGCTCTGCCTAAGAAAGGCATGTCGCCGTTTTTCCATTCGTCATCAGAATTCCCGCTGGCACTGATTACCTCGCCGTTTAGTTCGATCTTATCAACTAGAACATATACAGATTGAAGATTATTAATTCCGACATTTAACTCGCATTCGTCACCCAAAGTGTGACTATAAGATGCATTGCCCTGTTTGTAGTAGCCAGTAGTTTGTGACTGACCATCTATGGTAAAAGCACTACCGTTAACCAAAGTTGGACTAATTAAGTAGCCATGAACAGTTATTGGTTTATGCCACTCAGTCAACGCTTTGAAGCCATCATTCAAATTTTCAGTGGTGGGAATAAGGCCTAAAATATACCAATCTGATTCAGTATCTTGGTCGATTTCATCCAAATCCACTGTCCCTGCGCGGGTTTCTGGCATCAATGGGACATTCCATTGTTTTATGTCGATTCTTGCTCCTTCCCCGTCTTTGACATTATTGGCTTCAGCTTTAGGCATTGCTTGGATGGCAACCGCAGCTGTTACTGCAGTATCCATGCCTCTAGCGCCATCGATTGCGTCGTGAGACTCATATAGCATACTAGCTGATAGAAAACCAGAGAATTTTATTCGATTAGTGGCATTCTTACTTGGATAAATCTCTTCACCAACATTGCAACCGATTGGCGATAAATCCTCAAATGAGGATTCACCTTCGCCAAGATTAGTGGTAATTGACACCTCACTTGAAGAAAAATCAACATCGATACCATTGCTGCCCCACTCGGCAGTATTTGCGCCTAAACATCCAGCAAACACCATAGTTGCGACCAGTAACAGGGCAAGGCGCGCGCTCCGCATATACCTAGGAGAGGGGATTTAGTTTGAGAACTCTTCCATTATCTAAACGGATTAAAAACAATAATCTTGGCGCAGAGAGAGGGATTCGAACCCCCGTGTCTTACGACAGTGGATTTCAAGTCCACCGCAATACCGGGCTATGCGATCTCTGCAACATGTTTGCGCAGATATTCCTCTTTCTAGTCTTTTGCCCTAATTATCAAAGTGATTTATTTAGACGCATTGGCTTGCTTTCGACCAATTCTGACGGCTGCTAGTGAAATTGCTGCAATGCTGGCGATCGTCGTGAAACCTGGCACACCTTCACTATCTGTGTCAACTAATCCATCATTCTCAACCACCGCTCGAACATCGGAGATGAACTCTTCAGCATTCCAGTTATCTCCAGTCCAAGCTACTACTGGCTTTCTTTCGGTGTCGAGAATAAAGGTGGTGGTTGAGTGTCCAACATTGTACTCTTCTACAGTATCTGCTAAGACACAAGAAAGCATAGTATCTTCTGGCCATTCATAACCGTCATCGCACATACAATGCTTGCCAGCACCACTACCCATTTCCCAACCATTACCATCACATTCTTGTTGGTCGTCTTCAACAAATGCTCCTGGTATCGGTATGTCAGAGTCTGCAGTGCTATTTGGCGCCCATGCTAAGTAGGATGGAGATTCGATAGAATCCATGCCAACATCACTGGCTTGCCACCCGATAGAGGTTTCATTCCATTGATGTAACTGCCACCACCAAGAATAATTGTCTGCTGCAGGGTCTTCTTGGCCGACAGATTCGAGATAATGACCATATTGTGAGTGAGGTGCAGAGAACTCAATTCCTGCACCATCGAAGGCTGCTGAGGTCAAATGCCAACCATTTGAATTGTTGATTTGTTGGTGGTCGGTGGTATTATCTGGGAACACGAGTGAGACTGATGAGGTGTTTAAGTCAGGCATCGGCAGTGAGCTTTCATCAGCCGTAGAAGCAATCCACGCAATATTGTTACTTGCTGGAGTTGTTACCGAATCAACGCCCAGCATCGAGCCTTCCCAAGAAGAATCACTGGTATTAAAAGTCATTAGTTTCCACCACCAAGAGTAATCAGATGGTGCTTCAACACCAGCAATTCCGCTAACAAATGTCCCATATTCTGGATGAGTGGAATAATTCAATTCCCAATCTGCTTCAAAAGCAGCAAACTTAGTTGTTGACCAAGCAGTTGGGATATTCATCAATTCGGTTGATACGCCGGATTTGTTGACAAACATGACAGTCGAATCTTCGGCTTGGTGGCCGTTGATATCGCCAATGTGAGCCTCAATGACATTCTTTTGTACAACTAAACCGAAATTGGTGTATATATTTTCCATATCTGCTATATCGCCAGTTAGATGTGACCAGTTAACTTTGTGTAACTCGGTATATTCCTTTAGGCGTTCTGGTGTATCATATTCAGGGTCTACCGATATTGAGATAATTGATACATGTTCTTCATAATCTGCTCCAATGCCAGATTCTACTGAACTTAGTAGTTGAGTAATAACAGGGCAAACATCTGGACATCTAGTGAAAATAAATGCTACAACAACGACATCGCCTCGTGAATCTGTGAGATTGACAACCTGATTATTTTGATCTATTAGACTAAAATCCTCAACTGGTGGCCGTGAAAGTTGATAACCTTTGTACGCAGAAGCGGTTGGTATTGCCGAGGTCATAAATAGCGATACCACTAACAATGCTAGCAGCGACTTCTTTGATATCATAGGAAATCCCTGTTGAACAGTGTATATGAATACTTCTTTTTGATATGCAAACAACATGTCATCTAGAGGTGGCATAATCCCAGTCAGGAGTACACCACGATGGTAGTTCAGTAATTGCTTCTGGATTGGACAAACCAATACCCCAAAGCATCAACAAAACGAATAAGACAGGGAATAATGCAGTTCTAGTGTAAATTCTTGGATCGCCTTTCAAGTGCATGAAATAAGCCGCAATACCATAGCCTTTGACTATTCCAACCACCACCAAGATAGTCCATACGGCAAATCGAGAGATTTTTATTTCGGTTCCAGGTACTGTTTCGAAAAATACTGCTCCTACCTCAAATAAAGTAAAGATCATCAAGACAATGAAATTCCAGAAGTAAATGTCTTGGTTGCCTGGAAGACGCTCGACGATTGATTCGATTATTCCTGTTGTTTCATGTTCGCCCATATTATCACCTCAATACAAATAGAATGCCGGGAAGATAACTACCCAGGCTAAATCGACAAAGTGCCAGTACAAACCGAAATATTCGATCCCTTGGCCATTGTCCTCATCGTATCCAATAGCATCTGCCTTGAATACCAAATAGAGCATAATCAGCAATCCGGCGAAAACGTGCGCTCCGTGAGCGCCTGTTGCCACGTAGAATATCGAACCTTGAGAGGTCCCAACTGTGAAACCTTCTGCCACTAGATGGCTCCATTCTACTAACTTTAGAACAATAAACATCGAACCAAGAAGTAGAGTCGCTATTAGATAATTTCTAACTGCGGTCTTCTTGTCAGGCAGTAGATGCCTTAGAACTCCTTTTGGTGCTTCCCAATCTTTTGCCTTAGCAGTCTTGAGAGCGAGTACGATGGTGTATGAAGAGATAATTAGCGCAAAGGTGTTTACTGCTCCGGGTAACATTGTCCAGAAGTCACCAGTACCTGCGGCACCACCAGGTCGTAGGTAGTCTGATGCAGTCATGACTACATCACCGGTAACATGTCCTCCATTATTAAACAAATCAATCTGGCTTTGACTAACACAGCCCTCTACAGGTTTGCCATTTTCTAAACCGTTGTCAAACGCCCACTTTGTACACCATTCGGTTCTAACTCTGAGATATGAAGAAAAGAAGGTGGCGAAGACCATGACCTCAGACATAATGAATACCCAAAGCCCAGCTTTTCTGAGATGTTCACCTTCAAATGGCGCAGAAGTAGCGATTTGTTCACCATGTCCAATAAACGGTAGGTCTTCTCGCCACCAGTTTGCTATACCAATCATGATGATTGTCAGACCAATCATGCTTAGTAGTAAGTTACCTGCTTCAAAGGTGCCACCTTGTGAGAGTAACGGCCTAAGCCCTTCGACAAAGTCAGGGAATCCCATCATGAATAACAGTACACCAAAACAGAAAATGATTGGTGAGGCTGAACCATGATGTTCGTCATGATGATCATCACCGTGATGGTCGCCATGACTTTCCTCATCTTGAGGTTGAATGGTGTTGATAAATCCTCCAACACCTAAGAATACCGCATAAATGATACTGATGACCATAATGGTCACCCCTGCTACCCAGTAGGTTAGATAGGAAAGATGTGCATCTATTTCTTCATGATGCAGGTGGTCTAACTCATCTTGAGAGATAGTTGGATCTTCCATTGCTTTGTAATATGTTTCCTTTGCTTCATCATAAGCATCGTGTTTGATACTACCGACACCTAGTCCTAAAGCAGCAAACGCGACTATCCCAATAGTTAGTATTGCTCCCGCCATTAGAATTGCTCTGCCCCAAATGGAGTTTTCGACATGATTACCATGAGCACTCATTCTTCGGCCCCCTTGGGTTTAGCAGTCCACAGTGTCTCGGCCACCGTTTTCTTATCTGAGTGGTCATGATGGCCATACAGTTCATTCATATCTCCTTGAGTTGGGATATCATGGAATGATGGGGTTGGCGGCGGTGAGGTGGTAGACCATTCTAGTGACCATCCACCCCACGGGTCCTTGCCAACAGGCTCACCGTTGCGGCGGGAACTAAAGATATTCCAAACTAATAACAATTGGCTTAATCCAAAGATGAAGGCAAATATGCTGACTGCCATGTTGTACTCAGCAAATCCAGTTTCTTCAAGATAAGAATGCGTTCTTCTTGGCATGCCGTTAATTCCCAGTTTATGCATTGGCCAAAAGGCAGCATTGTAAGAGGAGAATCCAATTAAGAAGTGCCAAAGACCAAGTTTCTCGCTGAGTTTACGTCCGGTAACCTTAGGATACCAGTAGTAAACTCCAGAGAGAATACCAAAGACTGTTCCGCCGATGAAAACATAGTGGAAGTGAGCGACTACGAAGTATGAATCGTGGAAGTGTACATCTAATCCAGCAACTGGGAAGAACATTCCTGAAATACCTCCAAGAGTAAATGTTACCAAGAAGCCTAGCGACCACAGGGTGTGTGTTTTCATAACAAGGCTACCACCCCATATGGTTGCCAACCAGTTGAATATTTTCGCCCCCGTCGGTATGGCAACTGCCATAGTAGTAATCATGAACGCGGCTCGCCAAAATGCATCCATACCAGAAGTCAACATGTGGTGCCCCCAGACAATAAACCCGACAATGCCAATACCGGCCATGGCAAATACCATAGATTTGTAGCCAAAGATGGATCTTCTAGCACTTGTCGCAAGAACTTCTGATACGATTCCGAATGCTGGAATAATGACTACGTATACTTCAGGATGGCCAAAGAACCAGAACAAATGCTGGAACAGCAAGCTGTCACCACCACTAGTAAAGAATACCGTGCCAATTGTATGATCAAATAGTAGGAATACCAAACCAATAACCAAGGCAGGTAGCGACATGTACAGCATGAATACGCTGACGAATACTGACCAAGTGAATAGTGGCATCTTCATCCAAGTGACGCCCGGAGCACGCATGGTGAACACAGTAGTAATGAAATTCACACCTCCTAGTGTGGATGATGCCCCAAGCATGAGCATTCCCGACAAGAACGCCGTAGTACCTAAATTAGAACCATACTGAGAGAGACCTTCACCGAGATTGGCTTCGGTCAGTGATGAATAAGGTGGATACATAACCCAGGTAATGTCGGCTGCTTCACCAGACCAAATTCCTGTGTAAATTAGTGGGCTTGAAAAGGCTAGTAGCCACAATCCCATAGCATTGATTCTTGGGAAAGCTAAATCCTTAGCACCAATTTGAAGCGGTAAGACGTAGTTCATGAAACCTGCAATCATCGGCATAGCCGCCAAGAAAATCATGGTAGTACCGTGAAGAGTGAAGAATGAGTTGTATTCTGTTTCAGTTAGGAAAGTGTTCTCCGGCACTGCAAGTTGTATCCTGAATAACAGAGCGAGGAAACCACCAACAAGGAAGAAGAAAAATCCGTACAAGAAATACATGATACCGACTTCTTTGTGATCTGTGGTTGTCAGCCAAGGCTTGAGGTAAGCCCAGAAATTGTAAATTCCAAAAGTCTCAGGTGACCTTGAGTAGTAAACCCACATAACGCCCAAGATAATCAATCCAAGTGCTAATCCAACTGCCGTTAGCAGAAGCACTAGTGCCCTGACACTAGGGGCCATTTCACCAGCATTGATTCCGGCAATAATTGCTTCATAGGAGTTCCACATATCACCGTTAAATCCGTCGCCACCGTTGACGGCGTTACCGTAAATGGTGAATTCGACAAATTGGCTATCATCAGCAGGAGCTGTCCATTCAAAGTCCCAAGTTCGAACCGCGTTTCCTTCTGTAGTGTGAGTCAATCCGCCATCCATTTCCTGGCTAATTGTTGGATCTATTGAGGCGACTAAGCCTTTAGATGCTAGAATTCTAAAACCGCCTTTACGGCCATTCCATGGATCTGCACCCTCGGTGCTGCCGTCATTGTGTAACGTCATTACATCGTTAGTAACCGTAACTGTGAATGTGTAGGTTTCACTCGCGTTGTAATTTTCTGGCAGACCAGTAACTGATACAAGGGTATCAGATGAAGGTCCTCCGTGGCAAGAACAACCATTGTCACCTGCTGAACCAATCCCCGATGGTGCAGCGTCAAATTGTGGAACCATTACTAGAGAAATTAACACTAGGGATAGAAGAGCAATGGTTCTGGTGCGCATTAATTAGAGCCTCCCTCTTTCAGGACGCCTGTGTCTTCGTCACAGTATTCAAGCCCGTTTTGGATTGGAGCAACAACATCGACATTGCCGATCATCTTTGAATGGTCAAGTCCACAGTATTCAGCACAGCGAATGTTGAAAGTGCCTGGGTCATCTGGCCAAAACCACATCATTGTACCACCTTCAAGACCTGGTACAAGGTCTTCTTTGACACCCCATTCAGGGAGCCAAAATGAGTGTTGAACACCCCAGTAAGTGCTATTTAAATCACTGTAGTCTGAAGTATATGAAAACAGATTCAACACTACTTTTTCATCACAGGGAACAATCAAATGATCTCCTGCTGCAGTGGATAATTTATGGTTGATGGGTATGTGTCCCCAAGAGTGCAATTCATTGCCATCAACATCCAGCACCATAACTGAAGCTGCAACAAAGCGATTGAATGCTGTGTCAATTTGCGTCGAGCCACCCGCAGTGAAGAGTTCGTAATTTGTGGCTGCGCCATCAACAACTACCGTCATATTGACTGCATTAGGATTGCCTGAATGTTGTATGGTTAGGTTATCTGACCAACTTACATCTATTCCAGAAACTCGCACATCGTCTTGGTAGGTCAATTCTTCCTTGTAATTGAATTCCCAAAACCATTGTTGGCCGATTATTTCCATATCGAAGGCTTCTTCTTCGTCAGGTATGACCCAAACAGCTGTGTTAGAAGACAAGGCAAGAACGACCAGCCAAACAACGATTATTGTTGGAACTACGTAGAATAAAACTTCGATTTTGGTGTTGTGGCGATCCATTGGAAATGAACCCACCACTATGTGGTCGATTTCGGTTGTATCTGGGACGATGCTTGCACGGTACCTAAACATTGAATAGAGTAGCCACGCGAAGGTGAAAATACCAACGATGATGCCCCAAAACAGAAATTTTTCATAAAGTACTGAAAAAACGGTATCCTCTGCCACCATTGACATCACCCAGTTTAACCGCCCGAGTAGTAGCCCTTAAGGATTTGTCGAATATTGTTATGGGCTTAGTGTTTTACAACACCCCATGATGCTTAGCAGTACCCCATTTAACCGCATAGTATATGAATCTTAGTTTTTCCTTTGGAATTCCCCTCCGACGACAAAAATTGCGACACTTTATCGACCTGATTATTCTGACCAGATTTGTGGGTTTTTTGGATGTTTCAAAATGTTTCCAGATGACTCTTGAGGGACAGGCAATTTTGCACGTCAAAGTTCAACCTGCCGCAAAGGAAGAAGGCATAATCGGATATAATGAATGGAGTGGTGAGTTAAAAATAGCCGTCAAAGCAATTACCGAGGGCGGTAAAGCAAATAAGGCACTAATTCATGTGATTTCAAAATCATTTAATCTCTCTAAAGATGCTGTAAAAATCACTACTGGGTTGAAATCGAAGAGCAAAAAAGTAAAACTTTCCACCACAGATATACAACAGATTAAAGATATCATTGAACGAAAGTTGGCGTGATAATATGGCAAGTTCAAATCGTAATGATGGTACTGGCCTAGGCAACTATGAGCTTAGGTTTGGCAATGCTGGACAATCGCTTGGCGAGGCACGACGACGTAATCGCCAACACAATTGGCCAATTGTTGTCGAAGGGCCAAGAGACAAAAGAGCGCTTGAATCATTGAGTTTTGTTGGGCCAATTGAGGTGCTAAACAGAGGTTGGACTCTGGAGAGAGTTGTTGCACACCTGTACGAAAAGTATGGCACTAGAAATAAATCAGTCGGCGGGTCATCGGTATGTTTACTGATGGATTGGGATCGAACTGGGGGCAGACTACAACGGAGGCTCGCAAGGTTACTTGAGGGGCTTGATATGCTGGTTGATCAAGACACAAGAGTCGTTTTACAGAAGAATCTAAAACCCGAAACTAGAGTTCTAGAATCGCTTCATGGTTTAGCAGATAGGTTGAGTTACTACCTCAACCAAGAGGACCCCTTGTGAACATACAGTGGTTTATAAGCCTCAATTTTAGCCCTGCATCCATGAACCGAAAAGTCACGTTATTTATTGCCCTAATCTTTGTCTTGCAAGCAACCCAATTTGTGCAAGCAGACGACCACGAAACCGATCAAACAATTGTCGACGTAGCGTCAAGCACTGGGTCGCATGACAGCCTAGTTGCAGCACTCAATCACGTTGGATTGGTTGATACTCTTGCTGGAGATGGACCATTCACCGTCTTTGCCCCAACCGACCAAGCATTTACCGATGCTGGAATAAACCTAGATGACTTTGACACTGAAGAAGAGAATAACACTCTATCAGACATTTTGCTGTTTCACGTTATTTCCGGTGCTGCTGTTGATGCAGCAAACGTAACTGACGGAATGACAGCAGAGGCCGCAAATGGTGACACATTATCATTCACAGTCACCAACGATTCAGTCATAGTCGGAGATGCCACTGTTACCAGTGCTGATGTTGAAGCCAGCAATGGAATCATCCACGTCATTGACAAGGTGCTAATGCCCCCTGCTGATGTAGTTGATGAAGTCGAAGAACCAGTAACCACTCCATGTGACGTTACTATTGGAGTAGTTGATGCTGCATACGACCGCCCCTCTGTCTCTATTGATGTAGGACAAACCGTTTGCTGGGAATGGACTGAGGCTGATATGCCGCACAATGTAGCTGAGATAGAAGACATCAGCAGTACTGAAATCCTGGCGGGTGGCATTTATTCTGGAGAATCAAAAGCAACCGTCTTTTTCTCTCATACATTCA
>CAXHFO010000027.1:0-13103 GCA_964015895.1 uncultured Candidatus Poseidoniales archaeon | reverse complement strand
GAACCTTCGTCGGCAGCGTCAGATGTGTATAAGAGACAGTTCCATGTATTGTGCGACAATAAATTCCAGCTTCTTCGGCTTGTAATTGTAAGTCAACATGAGTTGTGGCTTGCAAAGGGTCGCCAACAATCAGTAAAGCAACTAGATTATCTCGTGCCAAAGCAAACAACTCTTCTGGATTTTCAACTTCCGGCCGCATGACCCTGGTAATTTCTCCAACCAATTTTTCTAAACTTGCTAATTGGTCTTCAGGCCATAATGCAGTATATGCTTCATAGCGCCGAAAATCTGCCGTTTTAGCCGCTTCAAGCGCTTCACTGGTAGCCAATGCGACATCACCCGGGCCAATCCCAATCAAGAGTAAACCCGTTTTCTGATTGTTATCTTCGACATCCGCCATGCTCAAACCTCAGTGATGCTTGGACAGGGCGAAGCGTATGCGTCATTTGATAGTGCCGAGTGTTGATACCCAACACTGGTTGGAGGTTTTGAAAGCCAATAATTGGTTGGTTTCAGGCCTTGGCGTAGTTACTGTTGAAGGTGGGGAAAAAGGCTTACCGCTTACCGAACAGGCGCCACAGGAAGACGAGATAATTTGGTCGGGGTTACTCCAGCAAGTAATACCCCGAGAGGTTAATAGAATCAAGCATTGGAGCGATCTTTTAGAACGAGATTTATACCAACAATTCGAACAATATTGGCCACGGTCATATGAAATGGTCGGGGATGTACTGATAGTTCGCCTCGAAAATGAAATCAAACAGCACCAGTCTTTGATGGCCAAAGCTATGCTAGATCATATTTCAAGCGCTAGAGTCATATGCGCGGATAATGGAGTCACTGGTGAATTCCGCGTTCGAGACATTTCCCCGATTTTGAGTAGGGATGGCAACACCTCAACCTTGACTAAAATACGAGAAAACGGTCACAACATCATCATTGATCCCGCAAAAGCATATTTTTCCTCCAGGCTATCAACTGAGCGAGAAGGTAACGTTTTTGCGGCAAAACAACTTGCTAATTTACTTAATCGACCAATCACAATATCTGACCCATACGCCGGAGTTGGCCCTGCACTGCCTAGCCTAATTGCCACCGAAGGACTAGTTGAAGCAATCTTTGCCGGCGATTTAAATCCAGATGCAGTTGAACTTCTAAGATATAATCTCGAATCACTGGTTAACAAATCCAACTATACTTTTGGTAATCAAGTAATGTGTATGGATGCTAGGCAGTGGCAAAATAACGAAAACCTCACCAATTCTACGGACTTATTATTGGTCAATTTACCCCATGATACAATAGAACATCTTGTCGATCTATTTCCTTTGATGCGTAAGGGGGCCAAGTCATTGATTCGTGGCTGGGCCATTATTGAAAGACAAGACATAGATGCAGTTAAGCAAATGATTGAGACAAAATTAACCCAACATGGAGCTCGAGAAATCTCCCTCACTTGTAAGGAAATTAAAGGTTTTTCAGCGAGTAAAATTTTCATTCGCATAGAATCATGGCAAATCTTCTCATAGAAGCGTTCACTTCATCAATCACCTATGCTTCCCATTTACCATGGGCACAGTAGTAAACTGCGTTTGCGGGGTAGAAATTGACATCACCGGAGTCACTCCCAAGAAAAACGGTACTAAGGTCTGGTGTCGCGTTTGTGGCGCAAGCACCATTCATCACCACGATTAATATCAGCAATTTGTTCATTAGCCGGGCTTACAACCGCTATTCGTGACGGATTTAGTGAATAAGACAGATGAGCGCGGCATGGCTATTTCACCGGTATTGCCTGAAGATTGTAAGAATTTCTTAATCGATATAGATGGGACTATTTGTGAAGATATTCCTAATGAAGAGCCCGAGCGGATGGCAACCGCTGAATGCTATGATGGCGTTGTAGAACAAATCAACAAATGGTACGAACAGGGACATCAAATTTGCTTCTTTACCGCCCGGGCAGAAGAACACCGTGCGGTTACTGAACAATGGCTTGCAAGCCATGGTTTCAAGTGGCACACCTGCTTATTTGGCAAACCACGCGGAGGAAATTACCACTGGATAGACAACCACATTGTTCGGGCGACTAGGTTCAATTCTAAGATGACAGAATTTGTCAAGAAAATGGTAGAAGTAGAAGTATTTGACGATTAATCAACAACTAATCCTTGTTTTTAGATGAAAACCAACTTCCGACCTTGTCATAAATCCCTTCTTCGAATGCGGAAATTTTCTTGACGGTCTTGTTAGTTGTTGGTTTATCTTCCTTTAGCATTGGCACCATTGATGACCAAACCCCTTCGCCTTTAATCCGGGAATAGATGGCTGCTCCAATATGAAGTATAATCAGCAGGTAACTGATTTCAGCAACCAATCCATGTAAATCTAATACTATATCCATCACGGTTTGCTCTTCATCAGGTGTGGCATTTATCGTATATCCTTGATTATATAATCCAGCAATCATCAATCCCGTTAATGGGAGAAGAATAAAACAGGCATACATCGCTTTGTGGACTGAACGAGCGAAGTAGTAATGCACGATATGTACGGGCTCTCTTGAACCCAAAAAGGTCTTGAAGCGCGTCATGTAGGAATATCTTAAAATCACAATAACGATAAAAGCCGTGGCAAATATAATCTCAGAAATAAGCAGGCCACTGTCTTCAAGATCTTCTAACGCGTTCACTTGTTTGAAAATACCGTACACATACAAGACGATAAAACTCCAATGAATGGTTTTAGCCAGTTTAGTATGGCTTTGCATCAAACGAACTCCGATATTATTGAAACATCTAAATCAGCGATTGGTAATCAAATGATGAATAGTTCTAACATGAACTCCAGTTGCACCGTTCTTTACCATAGAATTGGTCTTTGCACCCCAGTAAGTTCCAGCTATGTCCATGTGTGCCCAGGTTATTTGCTCACCGTCTTTGTCATAATCTCGGTTTGGTACGAATTGCTTCAGGAACGCGGCAGCAGTATTTGCGCCACCATAGCGGCCAGCGCCAAGGTTTCTAGTATCAGCAATCTTTGAATCCGTCATTTCCTTTTCAAATGCCGGAAGCAGTGGCATTGGCCAAGCAAGTTCATCCACAGCATTTCCTGCCTCATGAATTTCAGTTCGGAAATCATCGTCATTAGACCAAAGGCCTGTTGCTTCATGGCCAAGTGCGACTACACAAGCGCCGGTTAAGGTTGCAAAGTCAATGATAAATTCAGGATCGTATTCTCCGGCCTTCCACAAACCATCTGATAGAACGAGCCTTCCTTCAGCATCAGTGTTTAGCACTTCAATAGTCTTGCCAGATAATCCCTTGATAACATCACCAGGACGCGTTGCATTAGCCGCTGGCATATTTTCTGCCATGCAAGTAATTGCGACAACTTTCCCTTCATGGCCGGTTTGTGCTAGGGCCTCCATAGTACCAAAAACAGTAGCAGAGCCACCCATGTCATACTTCATTTCGTCCATATTTGCGCCAGGCTTTAGGGAAATTCCACCGGTGTCAAAAGTAATTCCTTTCCCTACTAAAACAGGGCATCTACCTTTGACAGCTTTATTCATTTCAAAAATGACCATGCATGGTTTGCGGGATGAGCCCTTGCCGACTGCAACAAGTCCGCCCATTCCAGCTTTGATTGCTTGTTCATAATTGATAATAGTAACATCAACATTATCGAAATCCTTGGCCCACTCCCAAGCCATATCAGCAAATACTTCAGGATACATATCGTTTGGCGGGCAGTTGCCAAGATCTCTTGATAGGTGCACACCTTTGGTTATTCCACGGTATTTGTTAACTAAGCCAGACAATTCTTCTGATTCTTTTTCGCTACAAGTAAGTCTAACCTGCTTCTCACCCTCAGCTTCTTCATCGTCCTTCATTTTGTATTCATCATAAGAATAATTTCGCAACATCATCCCTTCAGCAAAGGCGGCCATGTGAGCCACACCTGCTTCGGTGAACCTAACGGTGAAATCATTGCCGTGAACCTTCTTGATGCTAGCAAATACAGCAGCCCCAGATTTTCTAAAATCGTGAACAGAAACATCACTAGATTTACCCAATCCAGCAAGAATTACTTTACCATCCTCGCCCCCAATCAGAGACATAGTGGCCTTCTTTTTGGCTTTGAAATCACCGTCGGCTAGAACTCGATTGATCTGAGATTTCATTCCTTGAGGCAAACCCCTTTCACATTCTTCAGGTATCTCTTCGACCCCTTCATACATTGGTAAAATCAGTGTTCCGTTGATGTTGTCATTCGCGCTTACAGTAATTTCCATATTATCACCTGCCACGCCGTAGGCTAGGTAGCATTTCAATTCTCTTGTATTTCTACAAGACAATTATCGGCCAAATCTTCATCTTCCGGCTTCATAACAACGGCTAAACCAATTATCGAAATTATCGTGGTTAGTGAATTAAACAAGCCAAAACCGGTCAAAAAACTAGCATCACCTTCTTCAATTAACGTAACAGCTTGTACACCAATTTCTTCAGTAACCCATCTTGAGGCATTGATTACTCTAACTTGATAATACATCTGCCAACTCCCATCCCCGCCAGAATCTAGACCGCCGGTATCAAGAGTGATCATTGTTGAATTGGTGGCGTTAACAGTAAATGCTGAGGAAGTCCAAGTAATCTGTCCGCTTGAATCAAGATATTGTAAAGTCGCATTAGATGTTGATGCATAACCATGATTGACTACATCAATTGTCACTTCATTATCAGACACCTCAAGCGATTGAACATCTAGTCTAGCGCGCCAATACCACACATTGTTGATCAAGAATCTCATTACGTCCATTTCTTCTGCCAATCTGTCATTTAGATTCTCAAATGAGCCTGGAACAAATTGTTCATCATCTGTTTCAAATGTGAAGGTCGGATACCCCATTACGCCATAGCCATAATCTCTGCTAGTTCCACAATTTGGGTACAATCCTTGATTAGCATTTTGAATTGGAATACTGGAGATGTTATCATTAACATCATCTCTGATTTGATGGTATAATTCCCAATCAGCAGGCTGTTCGGGCCATTTGCCCCAAGGGTATAGCATAATCCAAACTCCGGTGTGCATGGTGACATACAAATCAGCGTCAGCGACTTCAGCATTCATATAGGCAGAGTTCGCTGCAGTTTCAGATTCACTAAAGGCGCTGCTCCCTGGTTGAGTTGTTGGACAAGTGTTCCAATAATGGTCGTAATTTCTATTCAAATCAACCTGGTTGATATTCCATCGAGTATCGATATCATTACCATCTGGATTTAGCATGATTAAAATGTGAAGTACGGTGCTCTGTAAAACATCGATCGCTTCTTGATTACCTTCTGCCCAACCGTTAATGTACCACTTTGCCGATAACCAAGCCAGCGCAGTACCTAGGTATTCATTGCCGTGGTGCCCTCCATCAATGTAAACAACTTCTTTCGCACTTCCATCGGATTTATTGTCAATAGACCAGTCAGAGATTCTTACAACCCACAACGATTTGCCCAATTCGGATTTTCCAACATCGGCAAGCTCGACAATTTCAGGATAGTCATCCACCCACCCATTTACTTCCAAGGTTAAGGCAGCCCAAGTCATGTGAACGTGACTGTCTATCGGGTCGCCAGGCCATGCTTCCTCTTCTTTGGAATCTGATTGAGCAGAGGAGATTGGAATGCTAGCCAGCAGCATACATAGAACAAGACCTACTGCAACTCGCATGTTCATCCCTAGTCATTAAACAACAAAAACGCTTGCCTAGCTCTTTACTTCACCAGTCGCTAGTAAACGCATTAGGATTGACAACCTTCTCTGATTCCCTAGTCCAAATCTGTCCAGCATCACCACTGGAGTAAACATCGCCAAATGGATCGATATCCTCGGTCTTCTTGCTTCTCTGCATGTAAGCCTCGACACTTTCTCTAAGGTCTGGCTTAAATTTCCAATAGTGAATACGCCATTCTCTGCCATCCCACAAGGTTGTCTCTTCGCTTTCCGTGGTTAGAAGGTTAACATCTTGAAACATGTAAAACAGGTTTCTATCAGTAGGCTCTAGCGCATTATCTATTATTCTGTTATAGAACCCGAAAAATCCTAGCGCGTGCTCAGCCATTCCTTGAGCTACCTCGTCTTCCATATCTAAGTCAACAGCCTGTTGAATTGCTTTCGTTAAATCACCTAGTGTCATGCTCATCTGAAAACCCCCGCCCCCTAACTTAATGCCCGAGAACATTAATTATATTGTACACCGACCCATATTAAATCATCGGTGATTTTGGCTATTTTTTACTGTAATCTAGAAAAATCAGCCGCAAAATGACACCAAACCCTCAATACTAAAATCATTCAGCAGGGTTTGTGGCAGAAGAGTTTGTTGAGGGCAATTTTCTGGGGCTTGCCAAACCTGATGGCCAGCCCGACATTATTGTGTTATCTGTGCCATATGAATTGACTACATCCTACGGTCAAGGAACGGCTGAAGGCCCTTCAGCATGTGTTGAGGCAAGCGGCCAAGTTGAGTTATTTGACCCGTTACTTGGTGAAGATCTACCAGCAGGTCAGCGCATTAGTACAGCGCCGCCATGGGACGGCAAAGGCAATAATTTAGCGCAACAACTGGATGGGATTTCTAATTATCTTTCACCTTGGTATGATGGCGAAGCGTTCCCAGTAATTTTGGGTGGAGAGCATGGTATATTGCCAGCATTAGTTCATGCAGCGGGCAACCACCCATTAGTTAACGGAGATTTTTCAAAATTGACCATCGTACAAATTGATGCCCATGCAGATTTACGAGAAGAGCTTGGCGGAGAGGCCTTTTCACATGCTTGCGCAGCATCTAGAGCAATGGACTTTGGCCTCAAGCATTTATTTCAAGTCGGAGTGAGGGCATTTTCACAACACGAATACAATCGTATTCAAAATGACGAGAAAATAACCACATATTTTGCGTCTGAAATTCAACAATCTAAAGACTCTAAGTGGAATAATTGGATTGATGAAATTAGCCAGATTGAAGGGCCAATACACCTTACTATCGACATTGATGGCTTAGATGGCAGTATAGTTCCCGCAACCGGTACGCCCGTGCCGGGGGGGCTCACATTTTGGCAAACTGTTGAAACCATCCAAGCATTGTTTTCATCTAGTAAAGGGGTAGTAATTAGTATGGATGTGAATGAGATAGTGCCACAGAAAGATACACCACTGACCCAATTTACTGCGGCTATGTTGGCAACCAAAGGGATTGTTCACCACATCAATGCTAGAAGGCTAGGCAATTGGGTCAAGCAGAGTAGTGCAGGTAGCGATATTAACCAGTCACGACCATCCAGTAGTTCATACTTTCAAAATCTATAAATTTAGAAATTAATACGGGGGAACATAATGTCAAAAGCACACGGGTCCCATGTAATGGCCGACTATACCAATTTTTTCTCAAGCACCCCTGACCTGGGAAAGACCATTCTTAGACTCATGGAATCTGCTATCGATAACAGTGCTGCTAAAAGAGTCCATTCACACATTGAAATTTTTGATGGCGCTACTTCCCCCCCAGGATTTGCTGCAGTAGTTCTACTCGATGAGAGTCATTTTTCAGCGCATTGTTATTCAGATAAAGGCTGGCTAGCGATTGATTGTTTTACCTGCGGCGGAACTGATGCTGAAGCAATTGTTGACGAACTTGACAAGCAATTAAAACAATTATCGCCAACAATAGTGTTAGAGCAAAGAACAACCGCTGATCGGTTTTTGCATAGAGGTGAATAATTTGAGCATCAGAGAGTTCGTCAACACAAATTATCATCATTTTAATGCTGGTGAATTAAGTAAATCAGCACAATCATTGACTCAATTTATTCAGGACGGCGGGCGAATATTCATCACCTTAGCCGGGGCAATGAGTACCGCTAGGCTTGGTAAAACACTGGCACCACTAATCAGGAGCGGCGTTGTTGCAGGCATTTCATGCACCGGGGCAAATCTTGAGGAAGACATCTTTCTGCTGGTTGCCCAGTCAAAATATGAATCGATTGATGATTGGCGAAGCTTGTCTAGTAAAGACGATACTGAATTGCTTGACCGAAAACTAAACCGGGTCACCGATGTCTGTATTCCCGAAGACGCGGCAATTAGAGAAATCGAGCGAGTGATACTGCCGCTATGGCAGAATTATTCCGATAATGAGCAAGGCAAATTACCCCATGAATACTTTTTTGAAATTTTACAATCCGGCAAACTCAATGTCGAGGGCAACCCACAGGATAGTTGGGTTATGGCTGCAGCGCAGATGGGAATTCCATTATTCGTTCCAGGCTGGGAAGATTCGACATTAGGCAACATTTTTGCCTCTCATGTGATACAATCCAAAATCAAACCCAACACAGTGTTAAGTGGCATAAATTACATGACGAATTTGGCCAAATGGTACGAAAATCAACAAACAAAACTAGCATTCTTCCAAATTGGCGGCGGGATTGCTGGTGACTTCCCAATTTGTGTAGTACCAATGCTTAACCAAGATCTCCAACGTTCAGTGCCTCTATGGTCATGGTTTTGCCAAATTAGTGAATCTAGCACCTCCTATGGAGGATACTCAGGTGCTCCACCGAATGAGAAAATAACCTGGGGAAAGTTGTCTGCAGCAACTCCAAAGTTTGTAATTGAAAGCGATGCAACCATAGTTGCACCGCTAATTTTTGGCTATCTACTTGACATGTAAAGCAAGGCTCATGAAGTAGCAATAATTAGCAAGGCCGTGGAAGCAAACCATTCTAAGTATGGCTTTTTTGAATGGCTTGCCATTTTCATAGTTGTTTTTGCTGCAACTTCACTATACTTTTATTCGCCAGAAGAGACTCAAAGTGAGGAGCATTTGACCGCATTATCGGGTAGTATTGAATTATCTACTAGAGACTCAATGGACTCTTTTGGCCTTCAAGATTTCAAGACTGGGGCGATTGCGAATTTAAATCTGACAAGTTTTCCAGTTGTGGTAACAGACTGCACAAATTGCGATGCCGAGATAACGGGGGTAACTCTACAAGGCGAGATAATAATCACTGAATTATATGATATGGAGGATAGAAAGGGTAGAGTAGAAGGTCAACTAAACTTTACCCACTTGATTTATCAATCATCGACAGATTACATCGACCAAGAAAGAATCATTTTCAACTGGAATGCTGGGGATGTAGGCTCTTCCTGGGAGCTAATACTCAATCATAATCCGCCAAGATGGTTGCCGAGCCTCTCAGAAAATGCTAATTTCATTGAAACTTCTTTAGGAATAGAATCAAGATCAGGCCCTGAACTGTTAATCAAGACGCCAGAGTCCGGCATAAAACTAATTCAAGCCTGCCTGCCAGATAGTTTTCTCTGCAAAAGCACTGCGCCAGATGCGATACTAATTGCCACTTTTGACAAGGCTGTTTCGCCAATAGCCATAGCAGCGCCAACAAATTGGATTGAGCAAGATATCTCTAACCTCTCATCTTCCAGTCAAGACTTATCACTTATCGATGGAATAATCACGACTGAATTGCCATTAGCCAATAACAACACTTACATGTTGGCAAATACCACAGCAATAGAACAAGCATCGACCTATGAATTTACATCAAACATCAGTTCACTAAGTCCCCTGTCTGCGTGGTTTTCAGCAGTTGGTTTGACGACATTCGAAATCAAATTAACTGGAAGTATAGTGGTGAAAACCCAGACTAGTAGTCATGACTTCTATAATATCCTTAACACCAATGGAGATTTGGTTGTTGGTTTGGTGACTTGATAGGTGAAAGTTTTATAAGCCAATTGTTATTTATAATACCTAGTAAAACCACGGCCATGCGTAATAAGGCCATTGTGCTAATTTTAATTTTAATTACGATGACTGCACAACCAATAGTTGCTAGCGACATCGCTCCGAATGCCACATCTCCAAGCAATGGGGATTCGATAAGCGTTGACGGATTTGTGACAACAAAATTCACCAGCGTTGGCGATACGATTGAAATCTTTGCCAACACAAAAGGGCATTCAGGAAACGTTCAAACAACATCAACAATAGTTACTGCCGACATCCTTCACTACCCGGACAATGATCCAATAGGAATCATAACCCAAGGTGAAACCCCCCAAAACCCAGTTGTGATTGATACACTTGTTATGCAACCAGATGGCTATCACGATGATTCTCAAGAAGTCATGGTTTGGTCAGGAACATATACCGTTCCGATCAATTCTCTTGGCGGAGTTTATGGTGCTAGCATCTCTATGGAAGAAGGCGGTTTGACGGCAACGGATAATCCAACCCAGATTCCTGATAAATTAGTTTCAGAGATTGAACAACTTCTCCAAACTATTGACGATACATGGGATTCAGCCAATCCAACTATGGATATGAAAGCAGTTTTCGACAATCTTAATTCATCAGGCACAAATAATGGCGGATGGACACAATTTGTCGATGATGCAACACGCGGCTCTGGGTTGGGCGGCAGCGCCCAATTGTGGAACAACATGCTTTCTGCAGGATATAATAATCCTGGGTATGACATGGTAGAAGGCGCTAAATTCCTTGAAGCTTTAATGGAGTTTCTTGAATCCTCTGACCTCGATGCGGGAATGGCCTTTTTGACCGGATTATTTGTCTACGGTAATGAATTCCCCCTTCCCAGAACAATCAACGATTTTAGTGATGTAGCAGATTATATCTCGTCTTTTGATCCAATCGAAAACTTCACCAGATTCGCTGGAACAGAAGACTTCTCTGCAGCTTACGATGCTATGCTGGGCAGCAATGAGTGGCAAGAACTAGAAACAGCACTAGATAATCTAGCAGATAACACTGCGGTGTTCGAGTCAGTTCAAACAGTGCTTCGAAACATCGCCCTATTATCGGTTTCAATTCACCCTGAAGCAATAATTGCCGGCTTTGAAGCATGGGTTGAGCCATTAGCAAATGATGATTATAACAACATGACACCATTCCAAAAGTTGGTTGTTAGTTGGTCTGAAATGGACGTTAATATTGTTGATGAAGACGGAGATGAGTTTCCCGACAACATAATTTGGGAATATGAATTACTGCTTAATACAACAGAAGGATTACAATGGCAGGCAAAAATGGAATCATCTCATCAATACGTTGCAGACGGATTTGACGACTTCAACATGTTTGATATTGAACTGCTCACAATACTTAGGGACACACTTGAGGACCCAACATGGCAAGATGCCGGCGAGGCAGTTCAAGAGTTTTCTCAATGGGCTGCTAATGCCTCAATATCCCGTGATTTGGAATGGGAATATGATTGGGAGTCAGAAGAAGAAGATGACTCCGGCGAAGACGACGATGACACCGACAACGATGACACCGACAACGATGACACCGACAACGATGACACCGACAGTTATCAGTATGTGATATTTGATAACCTACACCCGATACAAACATTCGAACTTAACAAATATCATCTAGACATTGGTTTTGAACTAAGAATTGATGGTGATGAACTTTATGATAGCGAGGCTGATAATGCTTATCCAGATGATTTCAATATGACAGTAACTAATGATGAGGGCGATGTTACCAATGTTTTATTGGTGCGAAATCATGACCGATATAATACATATTATGGTAGATTTACTGCTGCCAATATTGGGGTAAATACCTATAGTTTTAGTCAACCACTGGAAACATACCGCCCGCCATGCGCTGATGATGGTTGTGTTATTGACCGAGTCGAGTTTGAATTTAACACACTACAACCATCTTTGATAGAATCAATGCCGGTTGAGGTGATGGATGAGATTTTCCTAGTTTCAGCCGTGGGAGTAATTGTTGATCAGGATGAAACATTGTTGGTAAATGAGCCATACACCGTTGAATCAACCACTTATGATGCCGTTGATGGGGCTTTATCTGGTGCCAATGTTGACGCCGCAATACTTCGTATTTCACCAGGACTGGGCGCTTCTGCTGCGTCAACATTATCGGCGGATGGTGAACTTACAATCAATAGTGCTGAGCCATCAACCTTGACAGGAAGTTATGGTGGAAACGATGCCACCGACGTCTTATCAGTTGTCATCGAGCCGCGCACTCACGATTCTGATGAGAGAGAGTTGAGCGACGACCCAGCTGCTTTTTCAGGCAGCATAGACTATGCTGGCGATAGTACGACAGGCTGGGATTTGTCTGCTACATTAAGCGGACAGTACTCCCAATCAGACCGCGGAGTCGCAATAATCACCACTAGTGGGGAAACAGCAGAAGGCTTAGAATTCTCATTTGCCAATGAAATGCCATTACCAAGTACGCCACCTTGCACAATTACTAGGGGTAATGAGTGGAGCTCTAATGAAATCAATATTGAGATGAATTGGAGAAACTACTACTATGACACTGAGGATTACAGAGAGTACTTCGACCCGACAGAAACAGTTTCTTACACTATAGATTGGGGAGATGGTACAACCACTACCGACACTATTAGCAGTTTACATGCAGATTTTGGCGACTCTGGACAATATCAGACGTCACAAAACCATTACTACAATCCGTCCACGTCAGGTCAAGAATCGTATAATGTTCTTGTAGATTATGAATTTGAATACGGCGCCCATTACTATCACAGCATGGTTTACAAAGAAAATCATGGTTTTGAGTATTATGATGAGGAGGGCAATGTATACTACGATCGGTGGTTTGCAACCAATGAAGAGTGGTCCTACTGCCGTCTAAATGAACCGGAAACATCGGCAACCCCTAGCGCATCAATAATCAACGAATTCATCACCAACGGTCCATTTGAAGTTATGACTCAACAGGTTTCTACCTCCGATGTCGATGGGAAGTCTTCGCTAACCATCACCCCGCCGCACACAGGTGCCTATGTTTCAATAGTTCAATCTGAAATAATCCGCGCTACTGATGGGGAAACACTGACAGGTATTGGACTAAATTTCGGCCTAGCAACAGAAGGCAGTATTCGAATAAGCAACCTAGATGTAATTGATTACTTCTCAGGCTTGCCAGTATATGCTGCTAATACCAGCCAATCAACACAGTCGGTAACTGTGGAGGC
>CAXHFO010000026.1:0-13721 GCA_964015895.1 uncultured Candidatus Poseidoniales archaeon | reverse complement strand
ATGATTATTCAATCATGGGCAGACCAAGCACAGTAATTGTCTCCCTTGGCAGCCATTTACGACAAAAATATCGTGTTGATTTGCCGCTATTGTAATCAAGCCAAGGTACCATTTTGAAAATCCATTATCGCTTGATTAATCTCTTGTCTTGTATTCATGACAAATGGGCCATACCTAGCAATTGGTTCATTTATTTCAGGACCGGCAAGTATCAATAATTCTGCGGCTTGTTCACACTTTATCTCGATTACATCACCCTCAGACAACAGGGCTAATTCTCCATCGTTTACTTGTTGCTTGACACCAAAACCAAATGGCAAAGGATGGCTTCTAACACCAGGGCGATTGACAACTTTGACACTGCCCCCAAAGGTATAGATCATGCCGTTCAAATCAGCACCAATCGTTTGCCTTAACACTGCATCCTTCTCCATCTTAACATGGATCAAGGTAATTGGGATTACGGTATCAATTGTTGAGGTTACTCCCATGCATTCGCCAGCAATAACCCTAGCCCATACGCCATCCTTTTCGACGGCTGGTGAGTCAAGTTCAGGAATTTCTTGATAGCGTGGCGCCATCATTTTGTGCTTAGCAGGCAGATTAACCCAGATTTGAAAGCCATGCAATACGCCACCAGCATCGTAAAAGTCAGGGTGAGGTAGTTCAGAGTGAATAATCCCTCGACCAGCAGTCATCCATTGCACATCTCCGGGATTAAGATCTCCAGCATTACCAGCTGAATCTTCATGTTGCATGCTACCGGCAAGGAGATAGGTTACTGTCTCAAATCCACGATGCGGATGTGATGGCGCCCCTATTGCTTCCTTTGGACCATAATTAACCGGACCCATTTCATCGAGCAGCAAAAATGGACTCATTAACGAACCCATTGCTGCTGGTCTTCTGACCTTGAAACCGCCGCCTTCGAGAACTGTGTGGGTCGGAACTATCCTCTTGACACTGCGTTGCACCATTATCTCACCACATTTATGTTAGTGCATTCACTATACAAACACTTGCTATCAACCGTGATACTACTATAGAATACTAAAAGTTAAGAGAGGCAAGTATGAGGCCGAGTTGATAACATGTCCGAAGCAGTAATCCTAGAACATGCAGCACAGGCTGGCACAGATTTTCTTATGTACACCGGTAACTTTTGTGGTTACTGTACTGCAGCCAAGCGTTTATTCGATAGGAAGAGTCTATCAGTCAAGGAATACAATTTTGACCAGCACAGCGGACTTAGACAAGATGTTGTAGCAGCGACAGGACATCGAACTGTACCGGTAATTTTTGATTTGCGAGATGGCAGTGTGATGTTTATTGGTGGCTTTGATGAAACCAATGCCTATCTAAAGTGAATCATTGAAGGTTGCTAGCCACTCTTTGATTGACTCATGATATTCATTGGGGATCATGTGACCCTTCTTGTGTTCAATCATCTCTATTGCCCAACCTGCACCTTCAAACAGGCTCGCAATAGCAAATCCATCTTCTAGTGACACCCGAACATCACGCTCTCCGTGCATCCAAAACATTCGTTTCTTTTCCAGTTCATCAAGACGCATGCGTAATTCCATTGGCCTAACTAGGCGAGTTCCGATACATATTACGCCTTGAATTCTATCAGCAATCGGCAGATGTAGTAATTCTTGAGCCATAGCACCACCTTGTGAAAAGCCACCAACAATAAGTGGCCCCTTAGGTGCTTGCTCAGCAATAATTTGTTCAAGTTGCGAAAGGCTTGAATCGACATCGATTAATTCGCGCCGTGACAGATTAGCCCGTCTAGTGGCATCTGCGTCATAGTCTTCATAGCGCCACCAGGTTAGTCCCCTAACTGGGTGATTATACCTTGCCTCTGGAACAATTAAAGTCCAACCATCTGGCAATATTTTTTCGGCAAATGGCCGCATCATCTCGGCATTGCCAGTCATACCATGCATCATGATGAGAGTTGGCAAACGGGCACCTCACAGAGTCCAAGAACGAACTAAAGCACCGGCTACTTTGAGGTGAACAAAGGAGTCTTGGCCACGGACAGTAACGGTGATTGAATGTTCACCAGAGTTGGAAGGTATAGTGCCAAAAGAGCCCTTTTCTGTGGCTCCTGCACCCCACGCTCTAGTTAGCGGTGAGGCACCTTGGTGGTCTTTGATGCTAAGTGATCCTGAGCCACCTTGTTGGCTTATCTCGACATCAAGATACCACACCAAGGTATCCCATGCCTCATTTGGCGAGTATCCCTCATCAAGGAAGGTATCGTAGACTTCCTGATCGTTTTCTTCATACAAGTTATCGTGAATATCACCAGCACGGTAAAAGAAGACATCACCGGTATAACCGGTTTCTTTGACGTTGAGATTCATGGCTAAGTTGTCAACACCCTCATTATTGGTCCATTGTAAATTCTTAATGAATCCCTCTCGGCCGCTAAATACGTAGTTGAGCGTGTGGTCATCGGTTGAGGTCGCTGACACAGTTACTTCCCCGTTGTAGATTTTATCGGTGCTAGCCGACCAATCTTGCCCAAGTAATCTAAAATTCCAGGTGTTGCCAACTGCCCATGGGAAATTGAATACTGCTTGAGGTTCACCGTTCTCATAGACCGACAAACCGTCCATAGTTACTCTGCCAAGGAATGGATTGTGATTGATTACTGCGTGGCGTTGTGCCTCGCCTTCTGAGGAAATCCCCAGCATGAACAAACCATCATCCTCTCGGATGTCTGCGACTACTAACCGAGCACTGTCTTCACCAAACTCTGGAGTAATGAAAGTGTAGAGCCATTGGTCGCCTATCTGCCAGCCTGGCAAGGCTAACTCATCTTCTGTTGTATCACCAATACCAGACGCAGTAGTACTCTCATCACTTATGCAACCAGCAAGGCTGACTGTCATCATCAAAAGCGACAGCAGGTAAGCACGCATGGTTGTGCCTGTTGGACTTCTTTTGAAAGCCTAACGCTTCTAAGTTCTTTGAGATTGTAATCAAAGAAGACCTGTTTTGGTCAATTCGCCTGTTCCAGCCAGAACCACCGCAACAATGGACATTAGTTTGATCAGAATGTTAAGAGATGGTCCAGAGGTGTCCTTGAATGGGTCGCCAATTGTATCACCAATAACTGCTGCATCGTGGGCGCTGTCGCCCTTCTTTGCACCTTCAATGTGACCTTGTTCAATCGCTTTCTTGGCGTTGTCCCAAGCACCACCAGCATTAGCCATGAATAGCGCCATTAGCACACCGGTAACTAGAGAACCTGCCAGCATACCACCAAGGGCTTGAGTTCCAAGCACAAAACCAACAATCACTGGTGCAGCAATGGCTACTACTCCAGGCCCGACCATTTCTCTAAGAGCTGCTTGTGTTGAGATATCTACACATTTCTTGGAATCCGGCTTAACACCTTCTCTGCCTTCTAGTAGTCCGTCAATTTCTTTGAATTGTCGACGGATTTCAACTACCATATCGCCCGCAGCCTTACCAACCGAAGTCATAGTCATAGCCGCAACAACGAATGGTAGTCCGCCACCAATTAGTAATCCGATGACTACTATCGGCTCTGTCAGGTCGAGGTTTACTCCACCTTCGATTGTTGCTGTATACGCAGCAAACAATGCCAGAGAAGTCAACGCCGCTGAACCGATTGCGAATCCTTTACCAACTGCTGCTGTGGTGTTACCGATAGAATCTAGTTCATCAGTAATTGCTCGGACATCATCGCCAAGTCCACTCATCTCAGCAATTCCACCAGCATTGTCTGCTACTGGACCGTAAGCATCTACAGTCATTGTTACACCAACTGTTGCTAGCATACCCATAGCAGCCATAGCAATACAGTACAATCCTAAATCATCACCACCAAATTCGTTAGCGCCTAGGATACCCATAGCAATCAATAGTATTGGAATAAATGTTGACATCATGCCAACTGATAATCCAGCAATAGCATTGGTTGCCGGTCCAGTCTTGGACATCTCACCAATGTGAGGAATAGCCTTGGTCTTGATACCAAATACTGGCTCAATTCCTGTGTAGTACTCGGTAACTAAACCGATTAGAATACCAACAACGCTACCAAGAACTACTGAGTGCATGACACCGTACTTGACATCAATGAAACCTTGTTGAATTGCTGCGTAACCACCTGCGGCAAACAGAATTGCTGCAATGAAGGTAGTGTTTCTTAGCGCTGCTGCTGGGTCTTTGCCATTCTTAAGGAGCGCCATTGAGAACACACCGATAATAGAGGCGGTGTAGCCGATGAATCCAAGCAGAATTGGCAGAAGTACATAATCTGCTGCATTTGGTGTAGTAAATTCGTTAGCGATGATCATAGCCGCGATAATAGAGCCGACAAATGATTCAAAGATATCAGCACCCATTCCTGCTACATCACCAACGTTGTCACCAACGTTATCGGCGATAACACCGGGATTTCTTGGATCGTCTTCTGGAATCCCTGCTTCAACCTTACCAACTAGGTCAGCACCAACGTCAGCTGCCTTGGTGTAAATTCCACCACCAACACGAGCGAACAAAGCAATTGAAGAAGCACCCATACCAAATCCTGCTGCAGCTTGAATAATGTTTAGACCGCTAGCGGCTGCATCTTCCCCAGACCCAGCAGTGTCGCCAGCACCTAACCAGAAAGCAACTAGTGAGATACCTAGCAGACCAAGTCCACCAACTGAGAGACCCATAACGGCACCGCCGTTGTAAGATACTGCTAGAGCTGCGGATTGTCCGCCATTTTTAGCGGCCATTGCAGTCCTTCCGTTAGCAGAAGTCGCTGCACGCATTCCTGAGAATCCTGCTGCTACCGATGCCAGTGCACCAGCAAAGAAGGCCAGCGTAGTCTCAACATCGTTGAGCACGAATAATAACGCACCAACAGCCACGACGAAGATACCAAGGATTCTATACTCTGCCTGTAAAAAGGCCATAGCACCATCTTGTATCTCTTCTGTGATGTCGGCAACTGTTTTGTTGTCGATTTTCACACTATTTACTCTCATGTACAGTCCAAAAGCAATTATCAACCCTAAAAGGCCGGTCACTGCTGCAATCAAAGGTATGTTTGTAATATCCATAATAAACACCTATTGAGCCGGCGACCCGAGAACTCCTCATAAGGGGTTCCCCTATTTTATTGACAAAAATAGCCCATTGTTACTGCTTTTTGGCCGAGCCGGGGCAAAAAACTAACAAAATAGAGAAATGATTCAAAAAAGATGACCTCTACGGTCTACCATGGCAATCAGTGCGGAGGAAATCTTAGCCGAAATTGGGCCTGTCCAAGAAGTATTAGATGCTCACGATGGCGTAGTCACCGTTATTGACACCGCGGAAGGCAACATCATGCTGTCTTTAGACGGTGGGTGTAATGGTTGTTCATCTACCCCGATGACTGCTATGCAGATATTTTACTCGCTAATGAAACTTGATAATGTCAAAGATGTGATATTTGTCAACGGTGAATTGCCAGAATACATGCGAGATTTCATCAAGAAGAAGATGGAAAAAGAAGCCACAGAAGCAGGACAAAATTCTACTGCAGAAGGCGACCACGAACCTCGTGGCGAAATAATTTGATCATTCCTCTTCTTTCTTACCAATCGAATGTGGATTAGCCCCAAATGATACATTGGTACCACGAATGTTCATTCGTGCTGAAATAGCAATAATAATACAAACTAATGAAAGTGGTTTTGGCAAGTATTCTGAACCCCATAAAGAGCCACCTGCCAAGGCTAGCCACCACAAGACAACAGCACACAGAATCAATGAACCAGCAATTATGTTTTGCACCGTATATTCGGCTTTCTCAGAACGAGAAAACGTCGCTATGAAGGTAAACAGCACTGCTGATAGGCCACACAGCGCTTCTGCGAGGTGTTCGATAAACACTACATCGACCCCTGCCATGACAAGGGCTAATGGTTGATGTTCTTAAGCACCAATCTGTATCAATTAACCAATTAGCCCAAGGGCAAGGTTTGTCAACGACTTCGCTTTGTTCTCCTCATGGCTGGCGGCGACTTCACCTTGGCGAAACCGCGGCCGACCGGCCCCCCCTTCTTTTCACGCAATCAAATCGCCCAAGCATTACATCAGGTTGCAGTGCTACTTGAATTGCAAGGCGCCAATGTGTTTAGACTTAGATCATATCAAAATGCCAGTAG
Source organism: uncultured Candidatus Poseidoniales archaeon (assembly GCA_964015895.1). Lineage (GTDB taxonomy): Archaea > Thermoplasmatota > Poseidoniia > Poseidoniales > Poseidoniaceae > MGIIa-L1. The sequence goes on along the minus strand of CAXHFO010000026.1, from coordinate 7,530 downwards.
AACACTAGGGGGTATTACTGAAGATTTAGGAGAACTAGTCTCAACAGGAGAATTGTTCGATATCAAGGGTATTGGTAAAGGACTTGGCTCAGCGATATCACAAGCAGTTGGCGAAGGACGTTGGCCAAGTGATTGGATTGATTTACACAACAACACGCCACCAGGACTAATTGAGATGCTTGGAATTCCCGGCCTTGGCCCAAAGCGTATCAAAATAATGAACGAAGAACTGGGAGTTGATTCAATTGCTACACTGCGTCAAGCAGCCGAAGAAGATGCCATCGCTGGACTGAAAGGTTTTGGCGCCAAATCTCAACAAAGAATGTTAGACGGGATTGAATTATTAGCAAGATTCAGAGCCCGCAGAAGACTCGATATCGGCTTAATGTATGGTGAAGCATTTGAACAGAAGATAGCCTCCATTGATGGCGTTATCAAAGCCCAACTCGCTGGTAGCGCAAGACGTCGCAAGGAAACAATTGGCGATTTGGATGTTGTTGTAGGCGTGCTTGATCAAGACAAAGACCGAGTAAGTAAAGCCATTCTAGGATTACCGGGTATTGCGGACGTCAAAGGCGCAGGAGACTCTAAAATCAGTCTAATCCTTGATACTAGTATCTTTGAAGGCGGATTCGCTATGGGCCACATTGACCCTAATGTAATGGATGCAATTGGTGGCGATGATTACGAGCAGTTAGAGTCCGGAGGCACCATTGATGCTCAAGTACGGCTGGTTACCCCAGAAGTATTCCCGTTTACTTTAGCGTACTTTACCGGTAGTAAAGAACACAATATCGTCATGCGGCAACGAGCAATTGACCGTGGTCTGAGGTTGAGTGAATTTGGCCTAGTTCCCGAAGCGGAAGCTGGTGAACTAAAGGGTATGGCAGCAGCACATCTTTCGCTGCCAGCACTAGATGAAGCCGATATTTACCGACACCTAGGCCTTGACTGGGTCTCACCTGAGTTGCGTGAAGACACTGGTGAAATCGCTGCTGCAACCGACAAGTTACTGCCTCGATTAATCATTCCATCCGACATTCGAGGAGCCTTACACAATCACACTACACTCTCTGATGGTGATGCGAGTCTAGAACAAATGGCTGATGCAGCCCGTAATATTGGCTGGAATTGGCTTGGTATTGCGGACCACTCACAATCGTTGAAAATCGCTAATGGTGCTAGCGCCGAGGACTTACTTGCCCAAGGCGTAGTAATCAAACAATACAATTCTGCCTGGGCTGATGAAGGGGTAGATTTCCGCTTATTCCACGGTGTTGAATCAGACATTATTGAAGATGGAAAACTAGACTATACTGATGATGTACTGGGGAAACTGGACTATGTTGTAGCCTCAGTGCACGCCATGACCAAATGGAAAAATCGAGATGAAGTGACCAATACTGAAGAATTGCTCAGAGTTATTGACCATCCTGCAACCTCGGTACTTGGTCACCCAACAGGGCGGATTTTACAGGGTAGAGATGGCTATGAAGTAGATATGTTTGCCGTAATTGAACATATGGCTGAACATAATGCAGCTGGACGAATGAAGGCTGTTGAATTAAACGCCAGCCCGTACCGACTAGATTTAGACTGGCGCTTGTGTAAATATGCTAAAACCAACAACGTACCAGTGATTATCAATCCTGATGCTCACTCAATCCGTGGATTAGCTGATGTCGCTTATGGCGTGATGGCCGCAAGAAAGGGCTGGTTAGAGTCAGATGATATCCTAAATTCATTATCTAGAGAGGACATGACTAAGCGCTTATCTTGAACATACATTGATGAAAGGCGAGGATGTGGAAAGACTATGCGAACATTGCGTACTACTGTCATGGGAGCCTCTATGGTACTACCGGGAATGTTTCTAGCGCTAATCATTTGGTACATCGCAGGGAAACCAACTACTGAACCACTAGAGACACTCATCTGCAATGTAATACCAATGATTTCCATCGCCTTAGGCCTAGTATTTGGCTGGTTGACTGGTGGAGAATATGAACAGTGAGTGATTACCATGGCAGAGGAATTTGAAATTGCCCAATGGAAAGATATTGTCAGCAAATTCACCAAAACTTTCGATGGCCTTGGTACTGTTTTACACAATGAAAACATCGCTTCATTTACCTCAAAAGCACCGGATGTTGAAACTGGAATCGCCATTTATTCAGATGGCCAATTCTCAGCCGCAATGCCACTGCATGGCATAGACTCAATAGTCAAAAAAGTGATTTTTAATCATGATTCAATCACTCTAAAAGGTGATTCAATCGATTATACTTACCGCATTCCACCACAGATACTCAAGCGCCGAGGCGAGTGAATGAAACGCAGCGAAAAGGCTGAAAAAATCGCGGTGATGCTTGAGGGATATTACCCTGAAACTCCGGTTCCGCTCGACCATGAAAACGCCTTTCAATTATTAGTAGCAGTGCTAATGAGCGCTCAGACCACCGATTTGAAAGTCAATGAGGTCACTCCGGCTTTATTCGCCAAGGCGCCAAATGCCAAAGCAATGGCCCAATTACCAGTTGAAGTTATTCTAGCCGACATTCGTCAAGTCGGTCTTGCACCGACCAAAGCCAAGAACATTAGACGAATGTCTGAGATGCTGATGGAAAGGCACGGCGGTGAGGTACCTGCTTCATTTGAAGCATTAGAGGCATTGCCTGGAGTCGGTCATAAAACCGCTGGTGTAGTCATGGCTCAGTCATTTGGCGTACCGGCTTTTCCGGTAGATACTCACATACATCGATTAGCCGCAAGATGGGGTTTATCCAATGGTAAGAACGTCGATAAAACGGAAAAAGATCTGAAAGCCGTATTCCCAAAAGAATTATGGAATAAATTGCACTTACAAATTATCTTTTTTGGCCGTGAATACTGTCCGGCAAGAGGTCATGATCTAACCACATGTCCAATCTGCTCATGGACTGCTACCAAGAAACGTATCAAGGAAGAGATGAAACGTTAATCAGAAAATCGACAGGTTTGCGGCTGCTATATTACCAACCAGCAATACACCAGTGATTACCGCAGTGACTCTTACTGCTGTGTGATGGGCATCGCCTTGATTAGCCTCACGTAACAGTGCATAAGCAATTAGACCCATGCCCACAGATTGCAACATGCTAGATAACGCACCTAGACTAGTGCCTAACTTTTCATGGGAAAATTGATCTTCTGCGTATTTAGTAGCATCCTCATAGTCTGCTGGATTAGGTGCTCCAACTAAATCTGTGACCTGAGCAAACATGGCACCAATTACTATAATCACAATTGCAATCATCAACCATTTACTAAATGAGTAGGTGCCATATTTATCTAAAAATTTCGGCTGTGGTTGGTATGCTGCCATTGGTTGCATAGGTTGCATAGGTTGGATTGGTTGGGGGTTTTGGGCTTGTACAGGGGGACCGGGGGCCGGTTGCATAATGTTCGATTGTGGAATCAATCTATAATACTTGACAATTATTAAACTGAAAATATCGATGATGCAGCGTCAAGTATCACTGCGGTGAGTAATGAAGTTAGACCGGCAATCCATAGGAAGGAAATAGATTGGCCAAGAGCACTGGTAAAACCGCCACCACGTAGCCTAGTAGCAATCAATGAAACTGCTAAAATTTGAATAAGAATCAATATCGAAACCACGATTTTGAACATCCGTATATTTTCTCCAACTGAACTAGCGTCTTCCATAACAGGTAAAGCCACACCACCACCAAAGTCAGACAGTGCTGAAACATCGGTATCAACTAGACCACTGGCAACACCAGCAATTGCATCACCAAGCTGTAGAACAATGGAAATTGTCACGTTTAGGCTGGTTACGCTGGCAATTAGTAAACCAATGGCAACACCCCACATGGTGCTAGCAGACAATCCGCGTCGTCTTCTAAGTGACAGCAAACTACCCACCGAGCGACTGACCATTTCAGCGGTTTCGGCTGGCTTGCCTGATGATTGTGAACCCTCAATGTAGATTCTCATGTACCTAGAGATAACTGAAGAATTGGTATCGGCGTTGAAGTAATCCCAAGCACGGTCTGAATCAATCCTTGTTGACAATCGCTTTTCTAATCGGTCAATTGATGAATCTAGGCGACCAAAATCAATTCCTCTTAGCGCCTTTATGGTCGCTGATGGTTCAGCCGATCTTGCTTGAGCAGTACCGCCAAGTGCGCGAATAAAATCAGGATATGTTTCATCACGACGCAGCACCATACCTTCTTCTCGTCTAATCATTATCGATGGAAACAACATTGGGGTAAGGGGTATGGCGAAAATAAGTAAGCCGAACTTATCCCACTGATCGCTAAGAACATTCCAATTACTGATGACTACCAGCGACATAACTACTGACAATAGTGCAGTAAAGGAAGCTGCAATCAAAAATGACCGCCTGAAATTGATTCTAAAGGGTGTATCCATCTCATCCCTAGCAAAGGTTTGATCTTCCGGAATAGTTGACCTAAAAGCGAATACAGCTCCGATCTGAACTATAGTGAAAATAAAACCAGCAAGTAGTAAGAATCTGATGCGACTAAACATCTCAATTGGTTCAGCGTCTGGCGTACCAACTTCGAATAGCACTAGATGAATCCCGGCAATAACCAAGGCAAATAGACCTGCAGATACTAGTGAGACATAGATTTCTTTCATGGTGTCTACTGATTCTAATCTAGTATCGTATAATGTAGTGTACTGTTCAGCAACAGTTTCTTGTTCCGCACGCATAAACTCATCAATTGGTTGTCCAGCTTCAATAGAGAAAGCCATCCGGTCCAAGAAATCAGTCCACAACGGGCTAGGGCTTTGATGTGCCACAATTCTGGCCGCTTCGGGAAGCGATGTATGCCATTTGTCAACAAGAGTCTCAATGCGCTTTACTTCAGAGGCTAATTCTCCATAGTCGCTCATTTGTTTAAGAATATCAAATATTGACTTAGCACCAACCTCGCCTAGTGATAATATACCCATACGGGTGATGAACATGTGCATCTCTTTCTCAATTAGCGTTGCTGATCTTTGCACCTCAATCAAAGGAAAGGCGATTGCCGCCAATGCAGTAATTATTGGAAATACCAGAATCATCAAGACACCAGCAAAGCCCTGAAATAGCGCTCCATCGCCAAGGCCACCGGTGAGGAAGATAATTGCCAAGGCAGTGATTAATCCGGCAAATCCAGCACCGCCGACAAAAATAATCAGGAAACGCGGAATCGGCATTTCGAGACGACGAATTGCTACTTGCCAAATCGGCATTCTTTCCATAATCAAATCTCCTAGCCGTGATTAATACCTGTCCAAGTGTCGATTGCTCGGTTGAATGCCTCAAAGCCATTATTGTAGTATATTCCGAGTAAATCAAACACATCATCATAGTGAGTCAAGTCTCTATCTGCCATCTTTTCGAGTGCTGCAGCTCTTGCTAACATCTCATCATAGATGTCACGCTTGTTGGCAAAACCTGCCATTGCGGCAATTTTATTCTCCAACAAATGGCTTTGGAACATACCGCGGAAGTAGTGCTTATCCTTGACTGGGTCCCATTCGAACATACCTCTAGTCAATACACCATCACTGTGTTTATTGTATCCAATAACTTCGTCAATACCAGTTACACGTCGAGCAATACCGCCACCTGGCGCCTCAACAACTTCTTGGAAAATTGCGAAGTTCAAGTTATCAAAGAACCGAATTGGCACATTGATTGGGTCACCGGTAAATCTCTGAATCATCTTTACGATAGACGATGCGTGGAAAGTAGCAATTACTGGGTGACCGGTTTGCATCGCCTGGAACGCAGTAGCCCCTTCAACACCACGTATCTCACCAATAATGATGTATCTTGGCCTGCTTCTTAGAGCAGCCTTTAGCAGGTCGAACATTTCAACTCGAGACTCTTCGTTCTTGGAATCTCTAGTTACTAGACGTTGCCAAATCTTGTGTCTTACTTTAACCTCAGGAGTATCTTCTGCTGAATAAATTTTGACGTTGTGGTCAATAAATGGTAGAATAGCATTCAGTGTAGTAGTCTTACCCGATGCTGTTTCTCCTGAAACCAGTACCGACATACCGTACTCTAGGCAAATCCAAATGTAGGCTGCAACTTGTGAAGAAATCGTGCCCCACTTGATAAGTTGAATAATTGAAATAGTTTCCTCCGCGAACTTACGGATGGTGAATGACGGACCAAGCATCGATACGTCATCAGAGAATATGATGTTAATACGGGAGCCGTCAAGTAAGGCTCCGTCAATAATTGGCTTGTTGTCCGATACTGGGCGGCCAATACGCTCAGACATTGCCCGCAAATAACGGGACAAGAGTTCACGCTCACGGAATCTTATGTTTGAGGTTACCATGCCAAATACCTTGTGATCCATGTGAATATGCTTGAGCCCAATAGAGTGTATATCTTCCAGCATCTCATCAGAAAGTAGTGGTTCTAGTGGTCCATTTTTAATCAAGTCGCGAATAATAATGTATTCCAACCTAGCTCTTTGTTCAGGAGTGACAATGACCCGTTTGTCATCCATCCCAATCATTTCCCAAAGTCGTCCTTGACGACGAGGGGCAGCACTAACTTCGTTTTCTAGTACAGTGTAGCGGTCTACCATTTGGGTAAGGATATTTTCAAATTCCCCGTCTGTGGTGAAAGTTGGCGCAGTTGGCGCCTCTTGGAGCAGCGTCTCGACTAAGTCACGACGCATGTTTTCTTCCTCTTCAGTAAGTTGGGGCTCAAGGCCGAACCAGAGAACTTCTCCGCCGCTACCGTCATCATCTTCAGGTGGTTCGTAAATGTGAATGAAAATTGGCTCTTTGGCCAAGTAAATTAGATTCAATGGTCGTTCTTTCTTTGCATCCCTGTCGAGTGGACCGTAGTAAATTGGACGCGTACCGTACCTCGATTCAAAATCTCGAACCCAATCGGCGACGTGTGGATAAGCAGCCATGACGCTATTGAGGTCACCTTTGGCAAATCGATCTTCGTCAGCCATGATAACACCCCTCAACTGACCGCCGTGATATCAACGATGAAGCCCATACTCGGCTCAACACGCCAGCCAACGCTAGTTTGAACTGGCCCTGCGGCTCTTAAGAATCTGGTAACGACGATGTTTCTCTTCAAATCTCCACCGATAAGGGTAGTGGATAAATCTAGTACTACCTCTGCTGATGCGCGCATACTGTGTAATAATTTATGATCCATTTCATCTGGATCGACACATAACATAATCGAGCGACCATCTGCAGTAGTCTTACGTAATCTTTGCATTAAGTCGAATCTTTGTTTATCATCTAAACCATCATCCATCAGAGCACTTGCTGAGTCTAGTATTACCACATCTGCTTCTTCTACTGCTTTACTTTGCAGTACTTCTTCAAGACCAACGTCATCTCGTGCATCTGCGACAGTACCAAATCTAGAGAACACCATCAAACGGCCTTCTCTCAAAGCATCAGTTACCTGTCTCTTATACACATCTCCGAGCCCACGAGACCGCTGATAATCGC
>CAXHFO010000025.1:0-13931 GCA_964015895.1 uncultured Candidatus Poseidoniales archaeon | reverse complement strand
TGGGCGGCGGTACATTCGACGTCTCGGTTTTGGAAATCTACCAAGTCGATGGGCAGCCACAAATTGAGGTTAAGGCTACTGCTGGCAATAATAAACTCGGTGGGGATGATTTTGATGACCAAGTTATAGACTGGTTAGTAAAGGAGTTCAAGAAAGATACAGGAATTGATTTATCTAAGGATTTAACCGCAATGTCTAGGCTAAAAGAAGCTGCAGAAAAGGCAAAAATCGAATTATCTGGTACTCAGCAAACTCAAATCAATCTTCCGTTCATTACAATGGTTGACGGTCAACCAGAGCACTTGGACATGACCCTCACTAGGGCTAAGTTCGAAAGTTTGATTGCTAAATTGATAGAGAACACTATGAAACCTACTAGACAAGCAATGAAGGATTCTGGAGTGAAGAAAGGGGATGTCGATAAAGTCATTCTAGTTGGTGGGTCTACAAGAGTCCCAGCTGTTCAAGAAGCGGTGGAAAAGGAAGCAGGTAAGGCGCCTTACAAGGGCATCAATCCCGATGAAGCGGTTGCTATGGGTGCTGCATTACAAGCCGGGATTATTTCTGGAGACGAGGGCGTATCTGATATTTTATTGCTCGATGTTACTCCACTAACTTTGGGAATTGAAACTCTTGGTGGCGTCATGACAACAATGATTGAAAGAAATACCACGATTCCTGCTAGAAGGTCTGAGATATATTCTACGGCATCTGATAATCAGCCTGCGGTAACAATTCACGTTCTTCAAGGAGAAAGAGAATTTGCCAAAGACAATGTAACTCTAGGAGAGTTCACATTGATGGGTATTCCTGCCGCTCCGCGTGGCGTGCCACAAATTGAAGTTACGTTCGATATTGATGCTAATGGTATTGTTAATGTAAGTGCCAAAGACATGGGTACAGGCAAAGAGCAGTCGGTAAAGATTGAGTCCCAAACCTCACTATCAGAAGATGAAATTCAGGCCAAGATTGAGGAAGCCGAGAGTTTTGCTGAAGAGGATAAGCAGAGAAAAGCTAAGGTCGAATTGCGCAACATGGCCGATCAAGTACTGTATCAAACTAGAAGAACCATTGATGAGGCAGGCGATAAGTTGGATGAGGATGATGTTGGCCCAGTTAAGTCACATTTAGACGAATTAGAAAAGTTAGTTCAAGATGATGATGGTAAGCCTTTAGAAATCGATAACGTGGATGATGCGGCTATTCAAGCCAAGGTCAAAGAAATTGAAGAGGCTATGCATTCAGTTTCTGCAAAATTGTATGAGGCTGCATCTGCAGAAATGTCTGAGCAAGACGGGTCATCAGAAGACGGCGATATCGATGTTGGTGGCGATGATGTGGTCGATGCTGACTTTGAAGTCGTCGACGAAGATTGAGTCGCGCTTATCTCATAGAGGTGTGTGGCCCAACCATGAGCGAGGCTCCTATCCTAAGAGACACTGCACGGTCTAAGGGTCGCGACGCATTGCAAAAAAATATTCAGGCGGCTCTTGCTCTTGCTGAAGCGATTCGCTCAACTTTAGGGCCGAAGGGCCTAGATAAGTTATTGATTGATGATGATGGGAGAACCTTGGTTACCAATGATGGAGTAACAGTATTAGAAACTGCCAAAGTCGAGCATCCCGTTGCTAAAATGATGATTAGTGCTTCATCTGCACAAGATAGAGTCGCCAAAGATGGCACCACTAGCACTGTTATACTAGCAGGAGAAATGTTGCAAAATGCCTGGCAATTAATCCTCCAAGGCATTCACCCCTCGACAATTGCCCGTGGTTTTAGAAAAGCCGAACAGTTTGTTCTTAAGAGTCTTGAAGAGATTTCCTTACAAGCTAACAACGCTATGCAGAAAACGGTGGTAAAAACCTCACTGGCTGGAAAGGGGCACAGTTCAATGCAAGAAACCATTGCCGATATCTCTCTTCGAGCGGTTAAGATGATCGTTGAAGGTGATGATGATATTATTGACCCCACTAAAATAAAATTGATCTCTCAAACTGGGGGAAGGGTGGAAGAATCTAGTTTGATTCAAGGGTTGATGTTGCCAAAAAAACGCATCTCTTCTGAAATGCCAAAAGATGTCTCCAGTGGTAAGATTTTGTTAATCGATGGTGGTTTAGAGCAGCAAGGCCTCAAGAGTGATTTGAAATTAAACGTCACTAATACTGGGGTTTTAGAATCATTTAGACAGCAAGAGCGGATAATGTTGAAATCTCAAGTCGATAAATTAGTCGAAAATGGAGTAAATGTCCTAGCTTGTAAAGAAGGCATCGATGATGGTATTCGCGATTACCTTGTCAAGAATAAGATTCAAGCCTTCCGTAGAGTCTCGCGTAATGATTTGAATATGCTTGCACGGGCTTGTAATGCAACGTTGGTGAATTCGATAAAATCCAGCAGAAATGGAGATTTAGGTGAATTTAAATCAAGTAAAAACATCTCCCTAGACGGAAAGGATTTCTGGGTGGTGGAAGCGGTTGGAAAGGCCGCGACAATTATCGCCAAAGGCAGCACTGTTGATATCATTGGAGAAGTTGAGCGATGTTTTGATGATTCACTTGGAGTCTCTGTACAACTAATCGAAGATGGTGATGTCGTTTGTGGCGGGGGGGCGTCATATGTCGCACTTGCACGCAAATTGAGGCGTTATGCAGAAACTATACCTGGTAGAGAACAACTAGCTGTGGAAGCATATGCAGACGGTATAGAAGTCATACTCAGGGTTTTAGCAGAGAATGCAGGCATTGACCCTATTTCATCACTAATTGATGTTGTTGCCCAGCAAACCAATCTAGATTCTGATTATATTGGGATAAACCTGACAACTGGCAAGCCTGATGATATGTTGGAGTTAGGAGTTCTTGAACCAACTGGAATCATAAAACAGGCAATTATTGGTGCTACTGAAGTGTCGATTTCTATCCTCCGTATTGATGATGTTTTATGGGCTAAACAAGATATTGATGCGTCTTTGCCGCCTCAATCAGATATGTAATGAAACCCCTTTGGTGTCTATCATAACTGGACAGATGTTCAAATACTCGAAAAATTAAAGGGTTGTTTATGGGCTCTGATAATTCTGTTTGTGTTGGCATTGATGATATTGCCATTCACTTCCCTAGATTGTACATGGACATGAAGGATTTTGCCGATCTTAGAGGAGAAGATTATGGGAAATTGAATAAGGGCCTTGGACTCAAAGCGATGTCTATTCCTGACGTTCATGAAGATACAGCAACAATGGGCGCTAACGCAGTGATGAAACTCATCGATCGAAATGGTTTGAATCCACGCAATATTGGTCGAATGTACCTTGGAACTGAATCAGCACTAGATGGTGCAAAACCAACTGCAACCTATATTGTAGATATGTTGACTCAGCGGTATTCTGAGAGATACGGTGAAGATTGTTTTCGTAACTGTGACGTTGTCGATATGACATTTGCTTGTATTGGGGCAGTTGATGCTATGCACACTACTCTAGATTGGGTGGCTAGGTCAAATGATGATGATGAGCGATTGGGGGTCGTGATATTTTCTGATAATGCAAAATATGCTCTTGAGTCAGCTGGAGAATATACTCAAGGTGCTGGTGGTGGAGCCTTACTAATTAGAAGAAATCCACGTTTGTTAGAAATCCCGGATTGTATTGGTGTTTCCACAACCCCAGTACACGACTTTTTCAAACCACGCAGAGAGGTTTCGGTTAAATCAATCATCTCTAATGTAATTACACTAGCACAGGAAGCTGGGCAGTCAATCAAAAAAGGGCTTGTTGAACGAATGATTCGCCATCTTCCGGCCTCGACTGTAAGAAAATTAGGTATTTTTGCTCACGGTGAAGAAAAGGTTAGTGTACACAGAGATGAGCCTGTTTTTGATGGCCAATTCTCTAATAGATGTTATCAAAGTGCAGTTAGACAGGCTTTCCATAACTTTAGAGAAAAGGCTGAACGTTCCGGGAGGTATAACCCAGAAACCGATGAACGATTTACTGAGCAGTGGAGTAGAATAATCATGCACCTGCCCTATGCTTACCAAGCAAAGCGGATGTTTCCTGATGTTTTTAGACATGACAGAGAAGATACCGAATTTTGGGAAGATGTTGCAAAGCACCTTGGCCCAGCCCCAGAACCACATAATTCGGATGACCCAGTTATCATTGAGATTTGGGAGAAGGCAATGGATGGATATCGTAGAGCAATTTCAAAAACTCCACAATATCAAGAATTTCACGCTAGCAGAATAGAAAAAGGCCAGCGTGCTAGTAGCCTAATAGGCAATCAATATACTGGTTCAATTTTCCTAGCCTTAATGTCATCCTTTGAATCCGACTTAGAAGAAAATGATAATTTGGATAACCAGTTATTAGGCTTGTGTGGGTATGGGTCTGGTGCGAAGGCTAAGGTGTTTGAAGGTAAGGTCTCACCAAGATGGCGTGAAGTTGTATCCAGATGGAATTTGTTTGAACGTCTTGCTGGCAGAGTTGCTATCGATCATATCACTTATGAAAATCTACACAAAGGCTTGCAGAACGGTAGTGTTGTAGAGCCTGAGGGTGAGTTTGCTCTGGTAGAAATTACTGAGTCTGGAGTCCAAGAAGGTGCTCGAAGATACGAATGGGTTGGCGCTTAGAAATCTAATACAACCTTTCCGCAATCACCACTGATTGCTAATTCCATGGCTGAATTAAACTCTTCATACGGCATACGATGAGTCAATAGTGTTTCAATGTCAATTTTGCCCGCACTAAGTAGTTCGTGCATTTTATCCCATGTTGACCACATCTTACGGCCGTTTATTCCTTTCAGATGAAGATATCTAAATACGATATCATTCATGGGAACTTGTGTTGTTTCAGTCCCATAAACCGACAGAACATTGACGTAGCCGCCCATTCTAGTAGAGTGGATGGTATTTGAAAGAGCGCTTGGCGCACCTGAAAATTCGCATGAATTGTCTACACCCTTGCCGTTGGTGTGTGCCAAAATTGTTTCCACAATATTGTCGTCTTTACCAAGAACTAGGTCTGCACCCAACTTCTTTGCCAGTTTCATTCTTGCCTCATTATCCCAATCAACGGCAATGATTTTCTTTGCACCCATTGCTTTAGCAGCATTTACTGCAAATAGGCCGATTGGACCAAGTCCGTGTATAGCAACTGTTGAGTCTTTCACCGGGCCACCTGTTAAAGTGTGAATTGCATTACCTAGTGGGTCTTGAATAGATGCTAGTTCAAGTGGAATATTATCTGGTACGTGTCTAGCATTGATTGCTTGGACTGAGAAATATGGGGCAAAAGCTCCATCTGAATGTACTCCAAAGATCTCTCCGTTTTCACAAATATGGGCATTTCCTTCGGCGCATCTATCACAATTCCAACATGCAAGATGGCATTCTACTGCAATTTTGTCCCCAATCTTATGAGTGTTAACGTCCTTACCTAATGCGATAACTGTGCCACAGGTTTCATGCCCGGTTGTAGTACCCGTTGGGACGTTTTCTGCAGCCCAATGATCCCACTTCCAAATATGGATATCAGTTCCGCAGATTGATGTAGAGTGGGTTTTCACTAACACTTCATCATCACCATAGTTTGGTAATGGAGTTTTAACAAGTTCAAACCCACCTTTTTGCGGCATGGTTTTTTTCCACGCCATCATCGTAGTTGGTAAACTATCCATCTTGCTCACTCACCTGTCGTTGAAGGCACCCTTTGATAATTCTCTATGAAAGTTACAAAAATTATGATGAAATGATTTTCTATTTCTCGGATATGTTGATTAAGGGGTCATCGGTGGTAAAAAACCCGTTGGAGTATCATGAAGTACGTTGTTGTCAGCGGGGGAGTCCTTTCTGGGCTTGGTAAAGGCGTCACTGCTAGCAGTATTGGGGTGTTAATGAAAAGTGCCGGCCTTAGAGTCACCTCAATAAAGATAGACCCCTACCTCAATAGTGACGCAGGAACAATGTCGCCATTTGAGCACGGGGAAGTTTTTGTTCTGGATGATGGCGGAGAAGTTGATTTAGACTTAGGTAATTATGAGCGTTTTCTTGATATCAATTTACGCAAAGATAACAATTTAACTACAGGAAAAGTTTACTCAAAGGTTATTGAAGCCGAGCGACGAGGAGATTATCTTGGTAAAACAGTTCAAGTTATCCCGCATGTAACTAATGAAATTCAAGACTGGATTGAGCGCGTTGCTCACATACCAGCCGATGGTGATGAGCAGGTTCCTGATGCTTGTATAATCGAGTTAGGAGGCACTGTTGGAGATATTGAATCGGCACCTTATATCGAAGCGCTTAGGCAATTTCAGTTTCGTGTAGGCCGGGAAAATGTTACTTTTGTTCATGTTTCTTTGGTTCCAGTCATGGGCCCTGTTGGTGAACAAAAAACCAAACCAACTCAACACTCTGTAAAAGAGTTAAGAGGGCTTGGTATCACCCCGAACATCTTGGTTTGCCGCTCTACAAAACCTATGACTGAAGAAACAAAGGAAAAGTTAGCTGCATTCTGCCATGTTGCGCCTGAAGCCGTTATGTCGACACACGATGTACCAAACATCTACCACGTCCCATTAATGTTAGAGAAACAGGGATTGTGCAAGATACTAGATATTGATTGTAGTAGTAGCACAGTATTGTCTGATTGGAGAACTATGGCGTATGATTTAGATCTACTTAATGAGGATGTTTCAATTGCTATGGTGGGCAAATATACCGACCTTTCTGACGCTTATTTATCGGTAATCAAAAGTTTACAACATGCAGCGATGAAGGTTAAGCGGCGTTTGACTATTAACTGGATTGAAGCAAGCCATTTGGAAGAAGATTGGAATAAAGTAGATTCGCAAGAATATGATTCAGCTTGGGAATTATTACGCGCTTCGAATGGGGTTTTAGTGCCTGGTGGTTTTGGCGACCGAGGCATTGAGGGCAAGATCTTAGCCGCCAAATATGCTCGAGAAAATAGCATCCCATATCTCGGTATTTGTCTTGGATTACAAGTGGCAACTATTGAATTCTGTCGCCACGTACTTGGTATTTCGGGGGCAAATTCCACTGAATTTGATGATAACCCTGAATTCCCCGCAGTAATCTTCATGCCAGAAATCTCCAAAACTCACCTGGGCGGCACTATGAGATTGGGTAGCAGGCCGACAATATGGCAAGTTGATGATTGTAAAATTAAGCGATTATACGGTGAGGGTGAGTCTGTCGATGAACGCCACAGGCACAGGTATGAAGTGAACCCAGACTTAATTGAACAAATAGAGAACGCGGGTTTGAAGTTTGTTGGCAAAGATGAAACTGGTCAACGTTGTGAAATCTTCGAGCTAGACTCCCACCCATATTATGTTGGAGTGCAATATCATCCTGAGTTTAAGTCAAGACCTGGAAAGCCTAGCCCTCCATTCCTTGGCTTGTTGATGGCTGCTGCAGATATGAAATTATAATCACACATCAGCGACTCTAATTACTCTAGTAGTCCTATATCCTTGGAGCATTTTTACAAACTTTCGCTCTCTTAATTCTTGATCTAATTTTCCATCTCCTGTATCTATTCTCACATTTGATAGCCCGGTTAGTTTTGCTGGGGTGGCAATGCCTAGGATTGATTTAATACCTATTAGACGAAGTACTGTAGGTGAAAGTTGTAGGTTACCTCGCCCAATTAGGAATCCTTGGCCGCCCATTGGTGAGAGGAGGAGGAGTTTGTTGCCGGTATGTTGCTCTAATATCTCAATTAGCTGCTGTTCATTTAAGTCTGTATAGATCTTATCTTCATGTTGGATATCTATTCCCAACAAAGTTAGATCATACCCGAGTATCTCACCAATCAGCCTAAGTGTTCCACCACTACCCCAAACTACCATTAAATTTGGATCTGTTTCAATTAAATCGCCGATATGCGCAGCTAAACCCTCGATTATTTCTTCTTCTGATGCTCGCTCGACTTGCTGCTTGGAACCTTGCATAAATCTAGGGCTTGCAGGGGTTAGTGATTCGCCGTACATTCGAACTTTCCACTCTCCAGAGAGATAGAGTTCTTCATCTAAATCCATGACTTCGGTAATTGATGCCATTAAGTCTCCAATAACAAAAGAAAACAAAACCTCTGCTGCCGCATTTGGCGTAGTAGCAAAGCAACCAGAATACATTTTAACGCCCCCTGGAACCCCTATTAATGGTATTTTTTTATCACCAAGTGAATTGACTATATCGCGAGTAGTGCCATCTCCTCCGGCATACAATATTACATCGACTTCTTTATCGATTAATTGGTGAACTAAATCATTAGTGTTTAGCGCAGTTGTAGGTTGTGGTGTTTTACCAATTGAATGATAGTCAAGGTCTGATAACCAGTCTCCGCCCATTCTTCCCGACCAAGTGTATATTTCTGGCTTAATGTTCGATCTATTTAGAGAGGATTTGACTAGTTCATCAAATTTAACCATGCATTGAGTCATTCTTGGCCCAGCTCTGTCTTGGGCCCCTGCTTCCCGTGCTTCTACAGCTCTTCCATCACTGCCCTTGAATCCCAACCTGCCACCTAGACCGGCGTCTGGGTTGACGATTACACCGACTCGCATAATATTGGGTCGGCTCGGTACTTCATGAATGTCTGTGTCATTAAACTAGACAAGGAAGCAAAGATTTCATTTGTCACACCTATATTCGGGATTATGGCGAAGCAGGACGATGTGCCAGAATTGGCCTCCGCGCTCGAAAAGAGTTTTGCTGAAATGAAGATTGGTGAGGATAATTTTTCCAATGAAAAGATGGATGAAAAAACCGAAGAAGGTGAGCTGACAAAAATATCCTACGGGGAGAAGTACACCTCAGAAAACCAGTCTGGTAAAATTATCGTCAAACCAATAACGGCAACTAAAAAAATCATTGAAGATGGTGTCGATGTAGAAGTTTTAGAAGAAGTTGAGGATTTGCAAGATGTTATTGTTGCTAAGCCTGAAACTGTTGTTGTTGATTCACCCACTTCCACTATTGGAGATGATTTTGCCGTAGAATGGTAATTCCTTATTGATAATGATAATCATTATGTTTATGAGTCTCTTTTTGTTAGCAAGATTATGGATAGATAGCCATCATCCATCGCTTCATGGATAGAGGATATCCTACCGATAATGATGTGACGGAAGAAAGAATAAATGCTGACGCATAATGCAGCATAACATACAGGAGTGATAGGAATGAAAGAGGCAAAGAAAACATTTCCAGGGAACATTATTTCTAAATACCTCTTTGTCTTTTCATCACTTGGACTCGTGGGCTTATTTGTTGGCTCTATTTTTTTCGAGGGTCAAGATGTTTCGGGTATAACAGATATTCTGCATCTGCAAAGGACAGAGTTCTTTGGAATCGATAGTACATACTACCTTGGCGTTGCATTAGTTTTAGTCGTTACCATAACACACCAGCACAAGGCCGTATTCATGAGGAGAGAGGATGAGGACAAAGTCCATTTTTGGAAACAAATTACTCCCTATTTTACATATGGAAAAAGGGAGTTCAACGTCGATGATTTATCATACTATGTGAAAAGAAGAAAGACTCGTGACAATCCCCATGCGAACGTGACTGATTTGGGTTATGGTGAGACAACTACAACCACCACAACATATCTTTACGAAAACAAAAAGAAATTTTTCGTCTTGGATGGCAAAACTGACTACTTTCGTGAAATTCTTGGGAAGGGCCCCATTAGGCGTCCAATGCACAAGAATTCGTTGGTCGACCTGATGGTTAATTTTATTCGAAGAGGGTAGGATATTATCTATCGATGAAAAAGACGGATGTATTTGTTATGAAAACTGCAGTAGTTACTGGAGCAAGTCGGGGTATTGGTTCAGAGTTTGTTGTAAGATTACTAGACAAGGGGTGGCGCGTATATGCTGGTTTTCGACAAGATATGCATCGACTAGACTTACTTGAAAATGAAAACCTGTTTACTTGTCAACTAGATGTTACAGATAATGATTCTATTGCGGCGTTTGCTAATACTATCGGGCATCGTGTTGATTTGTTGATCAATAATGCTGGAGTGCCTGACGGCCGATGGCGCAATATCAAAGAAATAGATGATCAGTGGGCTCTTGACGTCATTAATATTAACTCAATTGGGCCAGTAAGGTTGGTACGTTCACTATATGATAAAATGGACGGAGAAACCCTTTCCACTGTTGTTATGATTAGTAGTCTAATGGGTTCTATTGACGATTGTCATTCTGGCAGATCTTATGCTTACCGCGCCTCAAAAACCGCATTAAATATGTTTACTGTTGCCATGAAAAAAGAGGCTCTTGAAGATAACATTTCATTCTTGATCCTACATCCTGGATGGGTAAAAACTAGGATGGGTGGAGAAAATGCCCCTGTTGAAATGGAAACTAGTGTTGATGGCATGATGGAGCTTATTGGAAAACATGCCTTAGAGGATTCTGGTCGATTTGTTCAATATGATGGTGTGGATTTGCCTTGGTAAAAGATGCCGTACCCCAATTGACTTTAGTGATTAAATCAAAGGCTGCAGACTTTTCAGAAATTGTCAATAGTGATGACAATAATTTGATTCAAACTCTGTCGATGTTATGCTCATTTTACACCGTTGATGATTTGTGCTCCTTCTTATATTCTGAAAAGTTTCAATCCATGGACCATGGATTATATGAGTTGATTTTTGAAATGGGACTTTATTCTGACCACCAAATAACCTTAGAGATAGTTCCAAGCGGGAAGAATATGGCTGTTGGTGATTCAAAAAACACAACCTGTGACTCTCATCAGTCGCTAAAACAGGTTATTTCAGATTGGTTGGTTGAGGTAACTAGTTAGAAGAATAGTGAGCAACAAGTAAGAGATCCGTCTGCAGCTCTTATTTCACTAAAATCTAAAATAATTGTTTCTAGATTTAGGTCTTTTAATGTTTGAATTACCGTTGGATAGCCTTTAGCAACCAAAACTTTGTTGCCCGGTAGTCCTATCGTATTGCACCCATAGGTTTCTTCTTCAGGCATCCAAATAATACGCGAGTTCTCTGGTAGTTCACCAAAGGCATCTTTGGGTAAATAACCCTCTGGTGCTAGAATTATTTCATCTGTTGGGGTTGAGGCGATGCTTGTTAAGTGGAGTGCGCTATCTGGAATGTCGATTACTCTAAGTTCGTGCCCTAAGTGAGAAAGTAAATCCCTTAATTCATCGATTCCTAAATCGTTGGTTCTAGTTGAGCGCCCGACAAAAAAGATATCTCCTAAGCGAAGTATGTCGCCTCCATCCATTCTCGCATCGCCACTCATACGGCAAATCTGCGCGCCGCCCATTTTACTGACTAAGAAATCAGAAATTGGTGGTTGTTCAGCAACTCTTGATGGGTGCCCAGGTACTGGAAGCAGGACGTGCCCATCGACGATTACGGCTTGGTCTTCGACAAACAAACAATCTGGGTGGTTGTGGTCGGCTTCAAGCATTGTTACTGACACTCCACATGATTCGAGTGCTTCGCGGTATTGCTGGTGTTGCGTGTTGGCTAACTCGATATCTTTTGGGCCACTGCCAAAGAAATTAGCTAGTGCAGATTTGTATGAATTAGGAATGGCACGGACAAGCGCCCGAGTTTTTTGGTCCAAACGAACCGTTGCCATAGTGAAATCCCGAAGTTGTCCCCTCTTAATGCTTAGCCCAATAATGGAAAGTCATTTCCGGATGTGGGTAAATGAGACATTTTTAGGGGTTTTCGGCGTCTTCAACTAATGTTAATATATCCTCTTTGACCAAATCAATAATCCAGTCAAAATCGCCCCACCAGATTCTTTGATTGCCTTCATGATCTATTAGTACAGTCCCTGTTGAATGGTCTATGTTGTAATCTGTTGCTGAGGGATGGTGTCTTCCCGAAGTGTTAGATTCGGTTTGATTTTCTTCGATTTTAAAACCAACATCAAAATCACTCCATACTTTATTCAACGTCTTCATTTCCTCTGAGTTTGCATCAGTATTTGACACTGTTAGGTGGGTCCAATTAGATTTGGTTCTGGTTTTCCAGTCTTCCATAATTGTGGCATTATCTCGCCATGGGTCGACAGTTATAGTAATGAATTCAATTAATTCTTGTTGTGACTCGTTAAGACTCT
Source organism: uncultured Candidatus Poseidoniales archaeon (assembly GCA_964015895.1). Lineage (GTDB taxonomy): Archaea > Thermoplasmatota > Poseidoniia > Poseidoniales > Poseidoniaceae > MGIIa-L1. The sequence goes on along the minus strand of CAXHFO010000025.1, from coordinate 1,779 downwards.
CTAAAATATACCTCATATTATAAGTCACGATTGGGCAAATATCATAGCAATTAGTGAATAAAAATGCTATCACTGTCACTTTGCCTTCTGTTTGATTTTTGAAGTTAAAGGTCTCATTATCACTTGTTAATAAATTAAAATCATTGGTTGCTTTTACTGGGCTGATTAAATCACCGTGGAACTTTGATTCAAATTCTTCGCTAGACCCACCTAGACAACCGGATGAGAACATCATCAAGCAAACCAATAACGCGAGTCTCTTTTCCAACATTATTTTCCCTCAAATAGTAGTTCCTAAATATGGTATGTCAATATCTAATTGCATTACATATAATCCAGTAGAAATACATGAAGCATAGGTAATTCCATTGTGATGTTCTACAGCCCATAAAAACGGGACCCATGAGAATTCATAGAAATCTGATTCAAGAATTACTCCGTCATCTCCATGCGGCAAGTACCACGCTACTGTCGCTTCAGAATAGGTGGCAAATTTATCATTAGGATTGGTTGGTGAAACAAGTGTTTCGATATCTAATACCCAAAGCCCCGCATGATAGTGTGAGATGTATAGCCGTCCATCCCATCCACCGCCATGACTTTGGTCGGTGCTCTCATCGGTTTCAAAATATGCACTGTCAAGATTGTGGGGTGAAAATAGTAACCACTCATCTCCATCTGGATTGATTGGGCAGTCGGCACCATAACAGTGGTCTTCAGCCCATGGAATTTCCCAGTCCCGGACAAGTTTAGGTTCAAACCTTAATTGCCCATCAATCATTGTATAGTCGGTTGTATCTAATAGGTAAATTATTCCTGTACCAACTGAAGTAGAAAGAACCTCAACTGCTGCTGTGGTCAAGTGAACTGGTTCATCAGAATAACCGACATGAGACAAATCTAGCATTTCTGGGTATGGTTCTGCATAATGAATATAAGATACTCTTCCACCATTTTCATTACCTGTAGTTCCACTATCTGGCTGTCCGTCTTCATCCAAATCTAAGAAATCCATCCACATACCTACTTCTTCAGCTCGCCAGCGACATTGTACTGGATTGCCAACACCAGTCTTACACAATGTTGCATGAACTGTATATTCTTCTGGCGAGTTAACTGGATGGGGTACGTCAGTTACATCAGCAATTCTAAGTCCTGCTTCCCAATAACTTCCGTAGATGAATGTACGGCCATATCTTGGATCATTTTGGTCTTCCCCAGGCCATAGTTGAACCGTCATGTCGTGAATGTAAATCCAGCCACCGCGAGTATGCTCCCAGGCGACTTCATATTCTCCAACTTTGATGATGGTATGACCTTGGCCTGAGCCTGGTACTCCGGGAAGATTTCTAGCTGCGGAACCATCAAGATTCATGTGGGCAATGGTAACTCCACCGCACGCTTCATCGATTGCATCATTACAAGCTTCATAATCTGGGTTTGCCACAAATAAATACCATTCACCATCAATCATGTGGGTATACAAATTATGTGGGCCACTCGGGTGGTCAATGTCATACCAAGAGTCGATATATGTTGGATTTGTTTTATCTGTTACATCAATTAGAGTAACCGAAACTTGGGCGGGGTCGCTCCATTGTCCAACGTTTGGATCTGCATAGCCTGGATCAATTAGTTGGTTTTGCTGAACAATATATTCCCTACCATTATATTCGATATATTTAACATCCAACACTTGCGTGTTTGGATCATTATATTTTCCAACAACTGTTGTGTTGTTTGGGTCTGTTACATCAACAATGTGCATATCATTCCAAC
>CAXHFO010000024.1:0-14246 GCA_964015895.1 uncultured Candidatus Poseidoniales archaeon | reverse complement strand
TATAAGAGACAGAAATGGCGGATTTGCCAACGCAGGGAGAGCTTTTCTGTTAGACACAATTGGTAGTATACCAAAAGGTGTCCCTTATCCTCCAGATCACTTGCTAAATTCTTATCAAAATAAATTGGCTATATTGAGGCCCGTTCTTGACCGTTATGTTAGGCACGGATTGCGCAGAAGTGAGAGTGAACTAGACCACGAAAAAGCAGAATTAGTTACTCAGCGTTTGAGGATGTTAGGGAGTCAAATAACTGAGACGGGGATTCGTCCTTGTGCCTCCCCAGTGGGTAGAATTATGGCATATGCATCTTCAAAGATCAAAGCAATTTCTACAATTTTAAGTTCTGAAATGCAAGCATTAGGTGGAGATATTCGAGCAGTAATAATAACTGATTTTGAGAAAACCTCAGCCACAACTTTGGTTGAAGGGGTAATGGATGATGAAGCTGGAGGAGCAGTTGCAGCATTTAGACAAGCGGTGCAATGTGATAATGTAGATTTACTGAATCCAATTCTGATGACTGGCAGTACAGTACTTGTTGATGATGACCTTGCAGAAGTATTCCTTAAAGCAGCAAATAATTGGATAAAAAAAAGAGACCTAGCAATAACTTTGATCGATGAGGTAAGAGGGGATTATCATGAAATTATTGGGAAAGGCAGGGACTGGATTCCTCGACATTATTCGCTAATGATAACTGAGTTTTTCCAATCAGGAATTACGAAGTGTCTAATTGGAACAAGAGGACTTCTTGGCGAAGGATGGGATGCATCTAAAATCAATGTGTTGATTGATTTGACAACTGTTACCACAAGTATGAGCATTAATCAATTAAGGGGTCGTTCAATTCGTTTGGACAAACAATGGCCAGAGAAAGTTGCAAACAATTGGGATGTTGTCTGTCTAGCAGAGGAGTTCACTAATGGTTTTGCAGATTATGAACGGTTTAAGAAAAAACACAAGCAACTGTATGGGGTATGTGATGATGGAGCAATAGAGAAAGGCGTAGGCCATGTTCATGCAGCCTTTACCGAGGCTGAGCCAGAAGGCGTCAGTGAAGGTATGGCTGTATTCAATGAAGATATGCTAAGACGTGGCCGTAATAGGCCTCATGTTAGAGGACTTTGGGGCATTGGTCAGCCATTCAATGCAAAACCAACTTCAGCAATTGAAGCGAGGTTGAGTACTGGTTTTGGTGGTGGGTTTAAATTTGGTAGAGAAAAAACACCGTGGACTGACGAATCTCTAGTGCAAGCCATTTCACTTTCAATCGTTAACAGTTTAATTCATCTAGGAATGATCTCAAATAATTGTCGAGCCGATGGTGGTAATCGAGGAGGTGGCTGGGTACGCTTACATCTCGAGAATGCTAATGAAGAAGAAAGTGCACTATTCTCTGCTTGTTTGGAAGAAATTTTGGGACCTATGGAGAAGCCAAGGTATGTAATATCACGGTCATCAAAATTCATCACAGATACTTGGCTATCAAAACTTATGCCTGAGGTTATTGCTAAATTTTTCAGGCCAGTAAAAGACAAATTGGTAATGTATCATACGGTGCCTAAAATATTAGCCGCTTCGGCTGAAAAGGCTGAAATTTTCCAACGCTATTGGAACGAATTTGTTAGTCCATCTGAGCTATTTTATGCCAGAAGTAAAGAAGGTAAAATAAGAGTTGATATCATTAAATCATCAACAATGGTTCCGCAAAATTCGTTGCACAGAAAAGAGATTTTCCTATGAGCAAGATTTGCACATTATGCTCTTGCCAGTTTCACAATCACCGCAAAATCTACTTCGGCACTTGAAGCAGCGGAAATCGAAAGCAGAAACAGGTTTTGAGCAATTAGGGTCTGCGCAGATTTCATCAGACTTAGCCTCATTTTTTGCCACGCCTTCAGAGACATTATCCCAAAAGTTGGCACTTATTTTGTTAGTTTTATTTTGACGACTTAGACTGACTTCTGAAACTTGGGATGAACTTTCGATATTCAATCCTAGTGTTGTCATGACAAACTGATTTTGAAAGAACGGCCTTGCTGCCTTTTCTCCAACATTGAACAAACTTGAATATGTCTTGATTGCATCTTCAACGGAGCTTACTTTTAATAAAACCTGACTTGCTTGTACTTTGGTTATTATTGACTTATAGTGATAATTTCGATAATCATAAGTCGGTTTTTCATTATATGAACTCTGACTAACTACAGCGACCTCATCACCAATTGTGACAGTCATGATTCCGGTAACAATGAGTATTTGTGAAAAAAATAAACAACCAGTAGAGCATGCCAAAACACCGAATAATTCAACAAGTCCCCCATCATCAACAGAATAAAACCCGACGACAGATCCTGCACATATGAGACCCATTATCACAGCAGAAAGGTATTTTTTTCCCGCCATATTATCACTATAATGTGGCTAGGCGCTGTCCCCGAGCGCCGTCACCGATTGTTTCTACCGTACTTTAGTAAGATGTCATAGTCCTAAGACTCCATTGGGGACATGTATAAATCTGGAAGCGAGTCTATAAACAATCAGTCGCGTACGACCATTCTTATGCTTGGTTCGGTATTTCCTGCTAATTGCTCAAATTGAGAAATATCAATATCTAGACCTAGTTTAGATAATAGTGTCAAATGGGCTATGGAGTAATTTTGCTTTGAATTGTTACCTTTGATCATAGAGATAAATCTCGGTTCATTGTACCAGTTACCATCTTCATTCATAATTCCTGAAATTCTAACCCAGTAGTGTTTTCGTGTGGCAAGAGTTTTTGACAACTTTTCCATACCAATCTTATCTAGAAGTTTAACGATTTTTGCTCTAGTAAATGCCTCCGGACAGATGAACAAAATGCGTTGACCATCAGAGAATATATACGAATCAGCTAAGTTTTCTGACTTAACTAAATCTTGAAGTCGTTCGATGCATAATTCTCCAGTGCCCCATGAATATGGTGTCCAAAAAATTAGTGAAGTTCGGTCTTTAGTGCCAGGTAAGTGATTACTCACTTCAATCATGTAAGATTGTTCGATATTGGTTTGTTGAATGTTTTTTGTTAGCTTTTTGCCTGCTTGGTTAACTTTTTTTGGCTTGACTTTTGCAATCTTTGGAATGTCTATATTACCAAAGAAACTCGGCACATCAGTTATCCATGACTCAATATTTGTCCCTAACCTTTCAATATTGATTCGGTGACACAATAAGCCAGTCTTACCGTGAATAGTACCTGGTAAACGGATAATACGACGAGTATCAGCGGTAATTCTTGGGTCAACTTTGAAACCTGCTAGCAAAACCTCTTGCAGCAATTTATTGCGATTTACCCTCACGGCATCCTCTCTCTCCTTGCTATTTTCAATGGAGAATAAACTTCTATCAGGGTCGTTATAGAACAAATGGAAACCCTTGCTACCTGAAAAAGAAATCGACATGAGTTCATAATCGTAGTTTTTTTCTATCCATTTGTGCAGGTCAAGAGTCGTCAATCTAGCCTGTTCTAGATTCTCGAGTGATAATGGGGCGAAGTCAATATCAAACACAATCAAATGATTGAGTAGTATTGGGTGAGGTTTAGTATCATCATTTAGATTTGGCAAATCAATAGGTTCTAGCCATGATGATGTAGAGAAATAGACGTCACTCGGATTATCTTTAGCTATCGCTTTTCGAAAACTGTCCACTGAACTGACTCGTCGTTTTGATTTCCGCCAACTACCATTAGAGCAGCGCCAGCGAAATCCATGCTGACTAGGTTTTTTGAGCCAAGATAAGTCGACTTCATGATTTTGATAATACTGATTAAAATCAAAATCTTTCATTCTTAGATCTCACCTTAAGCCGGCTTTCTTTAACGATTCTAGGAGTACACTTCCTAGTTCTGATGGGTCCTTTGCACAAGCAATACCTGCGGCTTCAAACGCAGCAAACTTTTCCTCAGCAGTACCTTTTCCACCAGAGATAATCGCTCCTGCGTGCCCCATTCTTTTACCCGGGGGTGCAGTAGCTCCAGCGACAAAGCCGACTATCGGTTTGGTGACATTCTCTGCTGCCCATGCCGCAGCATCTTCCTCAGCTGTTCCACCAATTTCACCAATCATAACGATTGCTTCAGTTTGACTATCTGCCTCAAATGCTGCTAAACATTCGATGAATCCAGTTCCATTTACCGGATCTCCGCCAATTCCGATACAAGTAGATTGACCTTCACCAATACTCATGGTTTGCGCAACCGCTTCGTAGGTTAAAGTTCCAGACTTAGAGACAATACCAATTCTGCCTTTGGCATGTATGTGACCTGGCATAATACCAATCTTGGCTCCTCCATTTTCTCCCGGAGTAATAATCCCAGGACAATTTGGTCCAATCAATCGAATACCTGGTCGATTGTAAACATAGGCTACAGCTTTTACCATGTCGATGGTTGGGATACCCTCGGTAATACAAACGATTACCCCTTCTCCTTTGACTGTGTCAAAAGCATCAGCCGCTTCCATAATTGCCTCTCCTGCAAAAGGTGGAGGGACATAGATTACGCTTGCATCAGCATCGGTTTCTCTTATTGCTTCAGTCATTGAATTCCAAACCGGAAAATTGCTTCCTTGTAACTCGACAGTTTGTCCGCCTTTTCCAGGTGTGCATCCACCGACAATATTAGTGCCATATTCAACCATTTTGTCCGCATGAAACATTCCTTGCTTACCAGTTATGCCCTGAACCAAAACTTTGGCATCTTCTTCTATCCATATTGGCATTACTGAGCACCTCCGCCGATAAGAGCGACTATTTTTTGCGCACCTTCTGCTAAATCATCTGCAGGATGAATGTTTAGAGTAGATTGTGCAAGAATTTTCTTGCCTTCATCAACATTTGTTCCAGCGAGTCGAACTACCAATGGTACTTCAAGTGAAAGAGCCTCAGTCGCGGCAATCACACCCCGAGCAATAATATCACAACGCATAATTCCCCCAAATATGTTAACGAGAATTCCCTTGACATTCGGGTCCTCTAAGATTATTGAGAACGCAGTTTTAACTTGCTCTTCATTTGCTCCTCCACCTACGTCAAGGAAGTTTGCCGGCTCACCGCCATACAATTTGATAACGTCCATAGTTGCCATTGCTAATCCTGCACCGTTGACAAGACATCCAATATTACCATCAAGTTTAACATATGACAGGCCAGCTTCCTTGGCACGAACTTCGACGTCCTCTTCTTCGCTTAAATCACGCAATGTGTCCCAATTCTTATGTCGGAATTCAGCATTTTCATCAAATGAAACTTTCGAATCAAGAGCAACGATTTCATCACTCTTGGTCTTTACCAGTGGATTAATCTCTACCATAGTACAATCATTAGAGACGAACATTTGGTACATGCTTGACAACATTTTCATGAAAGATTTCAAAGCTTTACCGCTCAGTCCAAGAGCGATTCCTAAATCCCTATTTTGAAAACCCATCAATCCGGAATTTGGGTCAATAATAATTTTATGAATCAATTCAGGGGTCTCATGTGCTACATCTTCAATATTCATGCCACCTTCAGTTGATGCCATTATCATGACTGCTTTGTTCTCTCGATCAACAAGTAGGGCAAGGTAGTATTCATGTTCAATGTCACAGCCAGATTCGATGTACAAGTTACTGACTAGTTTACCTTCATCTCCAGTTTGAATTGTTACTAATATATTACCAAGTATATTCTCAGAATATGATTTTACTTCATCCCGTGAGAAAGCTATTTTCACACCCCCGTCCATCACATGATCTCTAGTTTTAGGATTATACAGAGTGCCTTTACCTCTGCCTCCAGCATGGATTTGTGATTTGACAGCAACCACTTTTGAGTTGAGTGAATCATATGCATCAAGCGCTTCTTCAACAGTTTTACAGTGCACTCCATCTAGAACAGGTACACCATTTGCCCTAAGCAATTCTTTTCCTTGATATTCATGGATATTCATGACTCTCTCCGAATCTCTCCACTTGAAGACCGTCTTTGAATACTTTGTTTAAACTGAATATCTAAACACTGTGACAGATAGGCCAAATTATGTCCAACGACTTCTATTGGTTTCTCATTCTAGGATTGTGGTCAATCATAGTCGTGTTTGGCATAAAACCATTTTACGACTACCTTAGAAAACAGGGTTCAGAACATATGGTGGCAGTATATTACAATCGGAAAGTGGCCCACATGCTGGCTGGAGGTGTGCCAATAATAGCCGCTCCAATAGTATTTGAGGATCCAGTTTGGGTTCTAATTGGCGGCGTACTCGGTTGTTTTGGTTTAACTTTGACACATCTTACTGACCGACGGTTATGGTGGATGCAAACAGAACAAAATATGAATGATGCATCTTTTGCATTGATGTTGGGAATTTCAGTTTATGCCATATGGGAGTATAGTAACGAGCCATGGTTAGCAATTCTACCATCACTTTACATGGCCTTTGGTGACGGGGTTACGGGAATTATAAGAAATAAAATGTTTCAAAAAAGGACAAAGAGTGCTTGGGGAAATGTTGGAATGGCAATGTTATGCTTACCATTGGGTTATTTCTTTGGACAGTTGGCAGAACCAGAAATCCCGTTATGGGGTCTAATGTCAGCTATAGTAGCATCCTATGTAGAAAGATATGAATTTGGCGTGATAGATGATAACATTCTCATTGTATTATTTTCTAGTTTAGTCTTAGTTATTGGTCTAAATATTGGACCGATATAGAATACAAGGTACTTTATTGAATGACTCTTAGTTTGGAAACATGACACTAAGTATTGGAGATAATCTAATCGACTTTAACTTGAAAAATGCCAATAACAATATTGGTGGAGATGAAATTAATGCGATAAAATTCGCTCAAGAAAACGGCCTAGTAGTAGCGTTCGAGTGTAATCATTGCCCATATGTAGTAGCCAGTGTTTTACGGATGAATTCATTAGCCAAATACTGCTTCGATAATGGTATTGGATTTGTTGGAATCAACTCTAATGATTCTTCAGTATACGAAACAGACTCATTTGAGCACATGGTAAAAAGGGCTGATAAGGGCATGCCATATCCATATCTGCACGACGAAGATCAATCTGTTGCCAGCCAATATGGGGCAAAAAGAACCCCCGAATTTTTCTTCTTTAACAAAGATAAATCACTAGTGTATAAAGGGCGAATGGATGATTCTCCAAAGAACCCAGTTGATATTACGTCAACTGACTTACTAGACGCTATTAATGCAGTATTAGCAGGTAATGAGCCCGAAATTAAAACAACAGAATCGATTGGTTGTTCGGTAAAATGGAAGGCATGATTTGATGAGTTGTCGTAGACAGTGTGACTGGGACGAAAATCAAGTTTGCCGCAGTTGTGGCATTGATTATTCAACTCCTGATGATAATGAGTCAAAGAATGAATCAAAAGATGATTAACCAACGGATTGATTCAAAGACTTAACCACAAACCGGTTAACATGCAAGTGGTTATCTTAGCCGGTGGTATCGGCTCAAGGTTAAGTCCGTGGACTAAATCCGTGCCCAAACCACTACTACCCATGTTAGATAGAACTTTACTTGAACAAGTAATCTATACAATTCCAAATAATTTAATTGATGAAGTAATTGTTGCAGGCGGGTATAAAGTAGATATGATTAAATCCTATTTTGATTCTATAGAATGTGACTTTGAGGTAAATATTGTTGATGAAAAAGAGCCGCTTGGCACTGGCGGAGCACTCGGTAACTGCAAGGATAGTGTAAGTGGTACATTTGCTTGTTTTAACGGCGATATTATCTCATCACTAGATGTCGGAAAGTTATTTGATTTACACAATAAAAATGGCGGAATTGGCTCTTTGGGTCTTTGGGAGGTTGAAGACCCAACCAGGTTCGGTATTGTCGGACTTGACAATTCCGGTAAAATCACCCAATTCAAGGAAAAACCAAAACCGGATGAGATATTTTCTAATTTGATAAATGCAGGTTCATATATTTTTGAAGATGATATTTTTGACTTTATGCCACAAGGTCGACATTCGCTTGAAAGAGATGTATTCCCACAATTAACCGATACAAGAATGCTAAATGGTATGAAATTTGAGGGTTATTTTATTGATGCAGGGACAAGAGAGTCTTGGTGTGATGCGGTATCAAAATGCGTAGATGAATCACGATTTACTTCTGGTAATAAAGTCACAAGTTCATGGCATTCATCCAACAAAAATCCGGCACAAGATAGTAGTATTATCTCTTCAATGATCTCATCAGGTGTAGATGTCGTGAAGTCATCAATAACACACTCAACCGTCTTAGATAATAGCAAAATTGGTCAATCTAGTCATATCTCTGGTAGCTTAATTGGTCGCAATAGTATCATTGGGGAAAATAGTCGATTAACAAATGTTATTGTTGGTAACGATTCAGTAATCCCACCAGGTACTACGATTACTGATACAACTTGGGAAAACCAGTGAATTACCCATTATGAGTGGAAGAACTCAAATGCAATGTTGGCCTGCCAAACTCATGGACAAACCCTTGATAGTTGTTAATTTTAAGACATATCAAACCGCATGCGGCGAATCTGCAGAGCAACTTGCCACAGTAATGGAACAGTTTGTTAACCGAAATTACCGCATGATAGCAGTAGTATCAGCATTTGATTTGTCTTCAATTTCTAGTAATTCCAATAAACTTGAGGTTTGGTCACAACATCTTGACCCGGTTGGAAAAGGCAGCCACACCGGTTGGCTAGAGCCAGATTTGGCAATTCACCGCGGTGCAGTTGGAACAATAATCAATCATGCTGAGCACAAAGTTTCACTTGAACACGTCAAGGAATTAATGGCTATGTTACCAGAAAATTTCCCTATTTGTGCCTGTGCTGCAGATGTTGATGAAGCAATTGCTTTGGCTAAACTAGGTCCAACTTTCATTGCCGTAGAGCCTCCTGAACTAATTGGGGGAGATATTTCAGTAACATCAGCAGATCCATCTATTGTGTCCAACACCGTTGCAGCAGTCAAATCTACCAATCCTAATGTCCGGGTGCTTTGCGGTGCAGGTGTTAAAACCGGTGCAGATATCAAGAAGGCAATTGAACTAGGCGCAGAAGGAGTACTTCTGGCAAGCGGAGTTACCAAGGCTTCTGATGTTAGTTCCGTATTGGATGATTTAACATCTTGAAGATTAGCATCTCAGCAATCAGTCACAGCAGGACTTCTCTAAGGCATCTTGGGCGCAGAAGCAAGTCTTTGCTGGGATTATATCTGCACGGGAACTTCGCTCATTGAACAGAGCAGTAACTTCTGCCAGTTCTTCAGCAGCATCTCCACGGGCTTCTAAACAAAGTTTTAGCCCCAATAATCCCCACATATTATCCTTCCACAACTTGATATCTGCTCGGTAAACTTCCTCAGCTTCCGCAATGTGACCTTGTTCAAATAGGAGTGCCCCAAGGATGTGTCTAACTGGTTGCATTTGTCCCCATGGTTCATTGTATGCAAGGTTTAGAGAGAGATCTACACCTCGGCGTAGTTCATCAAATGCTGCTGTGAAATCAGCAGAATCACCATTTGCTTTTGCTATGAATTGCCTTCTATATTCAATCTCAGCCTCTAGGATTGCTGCGTTGACATTTAGAATAGAAGGTCCTTCTGCAGGATCTTGATACATCAAATTGTTGTGCATAACTCTTCCTGCAAGGGCAGGATTTTCCAGTGCTTGATTGAATAACACTTGTTCAGCTTCTGCTTCTGGAACCATTCCTTTTGATGCGTAAGCAACACCTCTAGCATAATGCTGAGTTGCTATAGTTGCCGGGAATACATCTTTGTCAGAAAACATTGGTTCAGCAAGAATCTCATCCCACTTGCCGAATCTAATCATAACATGCCAAGGCATAGTGACGTATGATTCTAGGAAGATTGCACCCATTGGGATAATTCCAGCAAGCATAAAATTAACACCGTGATTTTCATCTCCAGCAGGCAAGGTTGCAGCGGCTTTTCGAGCATATCTCAAAGCCGTCTCATATTGCCCTTCAAACATAGCACACCAGACGATAAAGTGGTGGTTGTGCATACGATAAAATTTGTAGAATTGGGATTCATTACCGGTCAGTTCAACATATCTATCATCGGCCTCAACAGCCGCGATATTACACTCTACTGCCTCTTTCCATTGTCCAACCCACGCATCAATGTGTGAAGGCATGTGGACTAAGTGGCCCAAACCTGGCATTGCAGTACGTAATACGTCGGCGGCTGGAAGTGCCTTTTCAGGGAAAGGAGACAATTCAAGTGCGTGGCAATAAAGGTGACAAAGAGCAATATGTTGTTTGGCATCTTCGCTACTTTCAAATGCATCTTCCATGATTTTCACCAATAGTAGAGTATTATCATCTGCAGGAGTTATTTCTCCAGTGGTAGTATTTTTGTCCCATAACTGCCATGCTTTTAGGTTCATCAAACCCTCTACATAGATAGCAGTTACATCTAAATCGCCGCTGTACTTTTCATACAATGGCGCCATTGCTTCAGCAAATGCTACATTCAATTCGGGGCTGTTGCCCATATTGAGTACTGTTGGGTCTGCCGCATCTCGAGCTTCAGCAGAGTGGCGAGTTGATAGTGCTTTGATTAGATCTTGTTCTAATTCTGAACATCCATCCATTACCGATAATGCTTGTTGAATTGAATCATGACCAGACCCCAATCCAGGCGCCCAGTTGTAGTTAGATGAAACGCAGTAGGAAATACCCCACCAAGCCATTGCACAATCAGGTTCAAGTTCAGTACATTTTGAGAAACAGGCGATTGCTTGCTCATGATTGTAGTTGAGCATATGGCCCCATCCTTCAACAAACATTTTTCTGGTTTCATCACTCTTGCATGTTATTTTTTGGGCAAAGGCATAATTCGACTGGCTTCCGAAGTCATAATCAGTTGGTGCTAACGACATGTTTGAATCCAAAAAAGCATGGGTATTAAATTCAACGGCTATATTTGCCATTTTATTATATACTCCCGGAGAATAAACCTCAAATATTATCCGAAAAACTGAATTTTGGGCATGAAAATTTATACGGACAACGAATACAATACTTGGGTGAGGTTGCTAATGGTAATTTATTTGGGTTCAGGTTCTTCATAAATTCAATTTGCAGTAAATTCATGTTATGAACATCCTTTTCCAATAATTGCTTTGATTCTTGTAACATTCTTTGACTCGGCATAATTGAATAATTTCTCCATTTACCAGCATTATAAAATAAACCATGTAGGGCAAATTTCTCTTGTATATTTGGCAAATATTGGTTATATTTTGACCATAACAGCATCGAACATAATTCTAATTCGACATATGGTTGGTTTCTTTCAGATTGAAAACTTACTCGAACTAAATGCCATTTTGACTTATATCGATATACTATATCTGGAGAACAGTACACTTCTATATGTCCAAAACTAACCGGTTTGATGCGATTGTGAAAGCTCCATTCTTTGATATCATTATCAACTATTCTAGCGATGACTGATTTTTTGAGAATTTTTTTTATTCGGATAAATGCAGCCGCAATTAATTCATTCTTTTGCTTATTAGATATTCTATCATTGGTCAAACCAAGGGAAACTAATTGACTAGTTAATTCAAATCGAATTCTCGACTGAATTAATTTTTCGCTCCAATTAACTCCTCTGTGTAGATCTGTTAATAATTGGAAAAATATATCTCTTGAGGTTTTGATCATCAAATCCCATGGAGATTGGTAATATACTTGTTTTTGGCCTAAATATGGACGATTATTGTCAATATATTTTATCGCATACCTTCTAGCACAATTAGTGAAAACCTTTCTCCTCGTGACACTCCATCGGGTTGTGGCCTCAATCATAAACTTAGTTAACCAAAGTCAACCATTGTCAATGTATTCATAATAGTCCAACGCTAATACTTGTCAAAATCGAATTGATGGTGACCCATATTGCCAATGGTAGAATACACCAGCCAACAAATTGAGTAAATGATTCAGCACCAAACCTCCCAAACAATCTTGATATTGGTCCGCCAACTGCCGCAATAATCCTTAAAGATAGAATTGCTAATCCACCCATTAAAAGAATTATTATGAATGATAAAACAGATCTTAAAATCCCGGAAAAGCCACTAAGCATTGCTGCACCAATCGCTTGTGGGAATAATGCAGGAAATGCTAGAATACCAAACCAACCAAACCAAATACCAAGTAAAACATCTCTTTCCATATCTTCTAGAGGCCGCCAATCTTGGAAATGTTTAGGATATAGCCGATGAATTAATCCGCCTAAAAATGCGACTTCATACGGTTTGCCGTTCTTTGCGGTAAAGAACGCCATTTCAACAAACCAAACCATCATCAAGATATCCAAGTAAAATAACAGTCCTGAACCAATAGGCAGTATTGTTGCGATTAATATTGGTAAGTTCACCAGTAAGATTCCAGCTGCACCAGCGCCAATAATTGAAGCCCATAGTGAACCGGGAGGCACTGGTTCATCAGGGGGAGTCCATCCCTCTCGGGGTAGGGCTATGAAGAATAAGAATAGTCCAGGGCCAACTAGTAGCGCAAAATATGGTGCAAGGTTTTGGGCCCCTCCAGATGGTATTGCATCAATCGCTTCGCTTATATCGTCTGAATAAGCGACAGGTGATTTACTAAAAGTCACGTGCATTGCTCTATCTATAACCAACACAGAGTCAGACACGCCATTAGGCAAAGTTGAGGCAAATTGTCCCTCCTTGTCTAATAAAATAGGCCATGATGTGTTAAGTTGCGCGCGCATTTGTACTAAATCTGAGATTAAAGGATCAGTTCCCGATATAATATGAATAACCGCCACATCATCACCATAACGTTCTATCGTTCTGTTGAATTGATTACTCTGCTCAATTAGATTTTCTGAAGCGGGCAAACCAATACCAATAACTAAAGCATCCTTACCATCAAATAATTCATTAATTGTATAAGAGTCTTCATTTTCATCATATAGTTCTGCGTTAGAGACTCTAGCATTGTCGTAAATGGCAGCATCAGCTCCCAGATTATTTTGGCTAAAAGCAGTTGGAACAAATAACAACATCATTACTAAAAGTGCACCTAATATTGGTGCGGGAATTAAGAGTCCTTGATTAAATGCGTTGCCGACAAACAACAGCAGTGCCAATACCGTGGAAATCGTCAAAAACAATTTAGCATTAGCAAATCCATTGTCTTCATCTACGACTTCAAATCTGAGAATCCCAAAAGCATGACACTCGCTATTTAAATCCCCATACACTGTTTTTATGCAAATTTGTAAATTGTACTCTCCACCGTTTAGAGTTTCTTTACCAGACCAAACAAGAACGGATTTATTTTCGGTAATTTGTCTTTCAAGCATAGATTTTCCGGCAGAGTTTTCAATCATGTCATCATAATCTGATGAGATTCGGTCATATTCTCTAAGTGGGCCCCAAATCTCCCATTTAGTTTCTTTTATGTCTTCAATTCCCCATGGAAGAATTGGGTCTAATTCGATGTGTGGTATATTTGATTTGTCAACAACCATATTCATTATTGGCTCATATAATTGCCCAATCATCAAGATACCTCCTGAGTTTTGCGGTTCAGGGCCACCACCCCATTGGACCATAACACTAGAACCTAAGCAGTTATGAACACCCGAAAGAGTAAGTTGAAAAGCATCTCCGGGATTTGCACTAATGTTAACATCATTTATCGGGCCGGAGAAATTCATTGCTGAAGAAGCACCAATTTCGTCTACTATTTCAGTTACCGATTCTTGGTAAATCTGTTGTCCTGCTAAAGATACCGTGTAGGTTAAGGTAGTACTAGCATCGGATATACCTAGACTTGTACTTTGCTGCCTCGTGCAGGTCTGTGGGCCAACACTGTCATCTAGATAGACGGAGAAATACACACTCATTTTTACAGTCTGATTAAACCCGTGCTCAATTGGTTCACTTTGGATTGAAAATATGCCGTCATTGAATAATGGGTCTAAACTAATTCCACCTTCTGTTTGGTCTGGCTTATCTCGTTGAAGTATCGCAGTCTGTTCAGTGTCACCTTCAACAAACAAGTGCTCAACAGGATTAATTTGCCAGTCTATGTAGCCAGGCTGGTAAGAATCATCATTGGCTGACACGCTGTTAGAGCTGTCTCTTATACACATCTGACGCTGCCGACGAAGGTTCGAGTG